>CAJYKY010000509.1 GCA_913775005.1 uncultured Achromobacter sp. | reverse complement strand
CGTCCGATATCTCGCGGACGGCAGCCAGCCAATCGTGATGGTCCACCGCACCCTGGCAGCATTTGCAGCGGTCGGTTCGCGGGGAAAACCGCGCGACCAGCACGGCCTGATATAGGCGCGGCAGTTTTTGCACGGCCGCCAGAATCAAGCCGGCCTGCGCCGCTCCATCCACACCTCCCAATCCCTTGCCAGAGCCGGAGGGCGCGCCTTGCGCCATGCGCGCCATGAGAGGCCGGTCGTAGATTTCGTTCTGATGGTTGTAGGCAAACGTCAATGCCGCGTGCGCGGAACTGAACAGCGGATCCGTGGCCGGCGCTGCAGGTTGCGCGCTGACTTCTTGCGCGCGGAATGCGCCGTGGTGAATAGCAATGGACGTCATGACCGCACTCCTCGATAACTTTCCCAATCGAACACAATCATCCTCCCTCCTCCTTCGCGCATGCGGTCAAACGCACGCTCTCCCAAGTACGCCTCCAATGGCTCGCGCGCCAGATTGCTGATCAACATTGTTGGCTTCATCTGGTTGTATCGGGCATTGAGCAGGCTGAACATCAACATGCGTTCGGTATCGGTGCCGTGCTGTACGCCGATCTCGTCCAACACCAGCAGGTCCGGTGCGATGAGACGCGCCATGGCAACCGTCTCGGTGACGGCCGAGTCCTTCCGATACGTGTCTTTGATGAGCCGGAAGGTGTCCAGCAATACCGCGTATAGCGCCGTGTACCCGGCGCTGGTGATCTGATGCACGGCGCCAATGGCCAGATGCGTCTTTCCCGTTCCCACTCCTCCGCAAAGAATCATCCCGCGTCCAGTCCTGCGTGCCCCGGCAAAGTCGTCCGCATAGGTACGAACAGCGGCTTGCGCCGCCTGAGCGCGCGGATTCGGCGCATGGAACGTCTCGATACGGCGGTCGACAAAACGCTCAGGAATGGCCGCTCGCCGCAGCAGCACACGCGCAGATGCCAAGGCCTCTTGCTGCAACAATGCCTGACGCTGGCGTTGCGCATTGCACTTCGGGCAATCGGACATGCCCACAGGGGTATGCAGCGCCTGATATTCCCCATGCAAGGCGCAATGGCGCGACTGCGTGTCGAGGCTAAAACCGGCCATCTTCCGAAACCCCGGAACGGTAGTCTTGTTGATTGAAATTTCCATGTTTCCGTCCTCCAAGCAGGCTTCCGTCCCGGACGGGGCGGACATACTGTGTTTTGCCGGCATCACGCTGCGCGCGTCCCAGCCAACTGACAACGAACCTGTCTATGCCGCGCCGCGTCTTGCGCTGCTTGCTGTTGGCATCCAGCCAAGCTCGCATCCGTCGCAATTCGCCATGCACGTCAACATCCGAAAATGCGGCGGCCCATGTATTGATCTGCGCGGCCGTGATGGCGTACTCGGCGCCATCAGCAAGGGGCAAAAGCGCCACCGCAGAGGTCGGGGTGTCATCACCCGAAGGCCATAAGGCCAGTTCAGGACGCGCCGCGCTGCCATCCTGCACGTCTGTGTTTTGTGAGTTGTCTTTTGGAAGGTTGTCTTTTGTATGTCCCGCTTCGGGACTATCGGCCTGTCCGGCATTTGGACGGCATGCTTCGCCTGATTCGGACTCCTGTCCCAAAGGCGGACGGCTCAGCCATTGCGACGCGTCCATATTGATTCCCACCACCGATCCATACCGCCCCGGCCGCTTGTGAATGACGCGCAGGGCAGCAAGCTCGTTGAGCGCTGTGGTGATGTGCTGGCGCTTCATCTTGCCCAGCAGCGCTCCCAACTGCGAGGCAGACAAATCGTCTTCCTTCTTGTTAAAGCCTACCGTCTTGCGCACCAGCGCCAACAGCACGCGCAAGGTGGTCTGCTTGAAGGAATGCATCGTGATCGCCTCCAGCAGATCGTTTGCGATCTGCGTATGGCCCGCTAGGCGCCCGCCTGGGCTGGCCGTCTGGCCAGCCGCGTGTCTGTTACTCATCTCTTGGTCCGATAGTGTTCAAACCGGCCTCAATCTGGCCGGAAGGTCCAGTAATCTTCAGATCACCGCGCCGAGCGTGACCTGCCCGATCTTTCGTTTTGATAACCAAAATTATAACTACAGTTATGATATCGTCAATAACTTTGGTTCTTTGACCCGTGACAACCACGGTTATAGGATGCCCGCCATGAACGCCAACACTTTCGCCTCCCGAGTCAAAACCCGGCGCGAGCATCTCAAGCTCTCGCAGACCGAGCTCGCCAAGCGAGTGGGCATTTCGCAGGTGGCCATCAAGAAGATTGAAAGCGGCGGCAATACGCGCCATGGACGTCTGCTGGCCGACGCGTTAGGCGTTTCTTTGGCCTATCTTGAAACTGGCTTGGAATTGCCCGCCAGTGCATCGGATGCCACGGCACCGTCGTCCGCCCCGCTCGCACGATCCGGCTGGCCGTTCCCGTCAGTGCCGGAATCCCTCGTGCAGACGTTGCCGGGCGATCAGATCAAACGTCTCGAAGGCGCGTTGCTGCTTGCACTGGGGCAACTGGGCGTGCGCACGGCGCCGTTGGGGACACCAACGAAAACCGCCACCGCATCTCGCGGCGGGGTCGCAGATATCGACCATGTGGATGACCCGTTCCCGATGCAACTGCGCGAACCCATGCCTTGGGAAGGTGGGCAAACGACCTTCGCAGCGACGGACCTGCACAGCTTACGGATCAACACGGCAGACGTCGGCCATGTCGCCAACGCGGGGTACTGCGCGAACGATCAGGAATTCACGCCAGTCCCTGAACTGGATGTGCGCCTGGCTGCCGGCCGCCTTGGCATCGAGAACTATCACGAGACCCAGATCGGCGAACTCTTGCTCCGGCGGTCGTTCCTGCAATCATTTGGTTTGCCGGTTGACCGCATGAGGATCGTCTACGCCGACGGCGACAGCATGGAGCCGGTGATCCGCCATTGCGGACCCATGCTGTTCTACGAGGACCCCGTCACCGATCTGCGGCAGATCCACCCGCGCACCATCTACGCCATCAATCATGGCGGCAAGATGATCGTCAAATGCATCGTGCATGGTCGCGACGGCACATGGATGGCGCGCTCGTTGAATCCGGCCCACGCTGATTTCCCCTTGCACGAACAAGACGGCCGTGACGTGCGTATCGTCGGCAGGATCCTGTGGTCGCCGTACGACCTTCGTAATGGTGTGGACCAGCGTTTGATGTCTCGATAAAGCTTGTCCGCCCCCCTCCCATTCTGTGCTACACCTTCTCATCCCCATAAGGAGCCGATATGGATCACGTGAAGGGCGCCTCGTTTGGTCAGCATGAACGCGACAGCTTGCATCAGGCCTTGGCCGGTGTTCCCACCCTGATGAATCACATCAAGCGGTTCCGGGATTATGTCTTTGGCCCCGCATCGGTATCCCGTGGCCAGTTCGCCGACATCAGCACCTTCGTCCAGGACGACAACGGCAACTTCATTTTCAAGGCGCTGGCGCACACCATCGTTGGCCGGATCGAGGCGGTGATCCGCGATGGCGCGTGGTGCGGCGACATCGTTTTCTATTACATCGACAATCCGCTGGTAGGCGCCGCCACGGCCCAGCGGGTCTACCACGCCAGCATCGATTTGCAGGGCGATGTCTGGTTCCCCGACAGCCCGATGGGCACCACGCTGTATCCGCCCGTTGACGCCATGAGCGCCGGGTGGATCTACAACCGCTTGAAGCTGGATCTGCTGTTGCTGGTGAAGCAGCGCGTGACCGTGCCAGCGCCAGCGTCAGAGACCCTGCCCGCGCCCGTGGGCAGCCAGGACGCCTTCGCCTGAAGTCTCTTTAACTAACTTGATTGACTGCTAAGGCCCGCGCGATTGCATGCTAGTCTCGCTGCATTGCCTTCGCGTTGACGCCCGATGAAAGCGATTCTGTTGTCCGAAAAAGCGCTGCTGCTGGCTTGTTTGCTGGCGGCTGCGGGTTTTGCTGTTGACGGCAGCCTGGCCGCCCAAGGGCAGCTGGTTGGCCTTGCCGAATCCGCCGTGCTGATTGCCGCCATCCTGGCCGCGTCGCTCAGTGTGGCGCGGCACGCCGAGCGCATTGCGCAAAAGCTGGGCGACCCTTACGGCAGCATGATCCTGACGCTGTCGGCCGTGCTGGTCGAGGTCATCGTGCTGGCCATCGTGTCATCCAAGTCGGGCTCGCCGACGCTGGTGCGCGACAGCATCTATTCCGCGGTCATGCTGGACATCAATGGCATTCTTGGCCTGGCCGCGCTGATCGGCGGCTTCAAGCATGGCGAGCAGTCCTACAACGACGATTCCGCGCGCACGTACAGCGTGATGATCCTGACGGCCGTGGCGGTGTCGATGGTCATTCCCGAGTTTGTTCCGCTGCCGCACTGGC
>CAJYKY010000508.1 GCA_913775005.1 uncultured Achromobacter sp. | reverse complement strand
GCCGCGAATGCGTCACCACCCCCACCAACGCCACCTCGGCAGGCGCGTATGTGTTGGCCGACCATTGCTATTACCTGGAATGGGTACAGGAGTTGGGATTTCCCCACGCGCTTCTGCCCACGCTGCGGCAAGACGCCGATGATTTCGGCCGGACGCGCGCGGATGTTCTTGGCATTGACGTGCCTATCCTGGCATCCGCCGGCGATCAGCACGCGGGGGCGATTGGCCTGGGATGCCTGGATCGCGGGCAGGCGATGTGCGTGCACGGCACTGGCAGCTTCGTCGATTTGATCGTCGGCACCGAGCCGCCCAGCCATCCCGGCATGGCTGATGGCTCGTTGACGATGACGGCACGACGGCAGCATGGCGTGACGCATTTCGCGGTGGAAACCTTCGTCGCCACTACCGGCTCCGCGCTGGACTGGGTGTGCGAAAAGCTGAAGTGGTTCAAGGACGCGCATGAGATCAGCGCGTTGGCGCAAACGGTGACCTCGTCGCAAGGCGTGACCTTTGTGCCCGCGCTGACGGGTCTGCGTGTGCCGCGCATGGAAACCGGTGCGCGCGCGTCGTTGACCGGCGTGTCGATGGCCACCACGCAAGCCGAAGTGGCCTACGCCATTCTTGAAGGCATTGCGCATTCGGTCGCCAGCTGCATCGAAGCCGACGTGGCGGCCTCTGGCGTGCCCGTTCATGAATTGGTGGTGGGCGGCGGCCTGTCGCGCAGCGATCCCTTGCTGCAAATCCAGGCGGATCTGATTGGCATTCCGATCCGCCGCATGCAGGAAGCCGATCGCGCCAGCCTGCGCGGCATCGCCTTTCTAGCCGGGTCGTCGGGCCTGTTGTGGCCGTCGTTGCAAGCTGCCAGAAAAACCATTGCGGCCGACGCCGTCTTTCAGCCGCAGGCGGACGCTGCCGAACGCGAGCGGCGCCGTGCGCTGTGGCATGCGCGCGTGGGTTCCGAGCTGGGCCATGTGAAGCAATTCAAAGCAGAGATCGAGGAGGCATTGCACAAATGATCGGTTGGCTATCCAGAAAGCCCAGGAAGGACCGGGCCGAAATGACCAGCACCGAACCATTACGCCTGATACGGCAGGAGCAATTGGACCGGTTGGGCAGTGAGCAATTCGACATCCTCATCATCGGGGGCGGCATTACGGGTGTGTATGCGGCGCTGGACGCGCGCCTGCGCGGCTACCGGGTGGCGGTGGTCGAGAAAGACGACTTCGCTTCCGGCACGTCGTCCAAGTCGTCCAAGATGGTGCACGGCGGCTTGCGGTATATCGAGCAGGGCAACCTGGGCCTGGTGCGCCATTCGTTACACGAACGTCAGCGCCTGCGCCGCAACGCGCGGCATCTGGTGCAGCGGCTGCCGTTTCTGTTTCCCATTCTTGAGCGCGACGGTGTGTTCGACAAACGTCTGGCCAAGGCCTTTGAAAGCCTGCTGTGGACGTACGACGTGGCAGGCGGTTGGCGCGAAGGCATCCTGCATCAGAAGCTGACGGCGGCGGAAGTGCTGTCGCATTGCCCGACGTTCAAAGAAGACGGGCTGCTGGGCGGATTCCTGTATTACGACGCCCGCGTGGACGACGCCCGCTTGACGCTTGCGGTGGCGCGGACGGCCGCGTTTCATGGCGCTACGGTCATCAACCATGCCAAGGCCATCGCCGTGACGCGTGACGCGCACGGCAAGGTCGACGGCGCTGTGATCCACGCGGGCGAACAGGAAATCCGCGCGCGTGCGCGTGTTGTCATCATGGCCACAGGCGTGTGGCTGCGCGACTGGACGGGCGCAAAGCCCGGCGACGCGCCTGCCTTGCATGTCCGCCCGGCCAAGGGCGTGCACGTGGCGGTGCCGTGGATGAAGGTGCGCAACGACTGCACCGTCACCATCCCCGTGCCCGGCCGCAGCCGCCGCGCCACCATCACGCGCTGGGGCAACGTGTCGTACCTGGGTACGACCGACGAAGACTACGAAGGCGATCTTGACGACGTGTATTGCACGCGGCGCGAACTCGACTTCCTGCTCGAAGGCGCGCGCTCGGCGCTGAAAACGGACCTGCAAGCGCAAGACGTGGTGGGCAGCATCGCGGGCTGCCGGCCGCTTGTTGCGCCGCCTGGCGGCAAGACGCTGGAGATCAAGCGCAACCACGAGATCCGCGTCGCGGCGGACGGGCTGGTCACGATTGTGGGCGGCAAGCTCACCACGTCGCGGCATATGGCCGAACAGACCATCGACGCCGCGCAACAGGTGCTGGGCCAGCGCCACGCCTGCCAGACGCGCAAGGCCTATCTGTTGGGCGCCGCGGGTTATGACCCGCAAGCCATCGTGGCGTCGGGCGGCATGTCGGCGCATCTGGGCGAGCGCTACGGCACGGAAGCGCGCTTCGTCAGCGATCTGATGCAGGCCTCGCCTGATCTGATGGCGCCCATTGTCGAAGGGCTGCCCCATACCGAAGCCGAGGTCGTGTACGCGATCCGCCATGAATTGGCGTGCACCGTGGAAGACGTCCTGGCCCGCCGCATGCGCGCGCGACTGATGGCGCGCGATGCCTCGGGGCGTGCGGCGGCAAGGGTCGGGCAGATCCTCCAGCAGGAACTCGGCTTGCCGCCCGCCA
>CAJYKY010000507.1 GCA_913775005.1 uncultured Achromobacter sp. | reverse complement strand
GCGTGGCGATCACCGGCACGTTCAAGAACGATCGCGATCCCCGCGCGATGGAATACATCCCAATTGGATTTGTGATTGGCCAAGGCGCCAAGGCTGCGGGGATTCGTGACGAGTCGGCGCGGCTGCTCATTGAAGCGTCGGTGCGCGACGCCAACACCGGCGAGTTGCTCGTGGCATCGTTGGGCGCGGTCACGGGCGGCAATCTGCCTCCCGGCAAGACGCCCACGCCCGACGATGTGCGCGCCGCCATCGACGATTGGGCACGTCAGGTGACCGAGCAATTCAACCGCATCTGGCTGAACGAAAAGCCTTGAAACCAGCGGGCGCAGCGACACGCGCCGTCGGACCTGGCGCAACCTGCGTACAATTCCGCAGCCCGAATGGCGCGTGCCGCCTTCTTTGACTGTGCCGTCCTATTTGACTTAGCCGCGATTGACCAGGCGCCTGGCGCCATCGGTCAAACGCGGTTGACGGGCGCGGTGGATCAACCCGTGTGCGGTGTGCGGAACATTCCTGCCACCCTCTTGGTCAAAACCGCCAGTTTTTTTCTTGAAATTCACGATGTGATGAATATTGACGTCAACCCTCACTTACCCACAGCCACGGCTAATGCTACTGTTCCGCCTGTGCAAGGAGTACATGCAATGGATCAGAAAATGAAGCCCTGGGCCTTTCCCAAGCCTCATCCGGAAAACACCCCACGTGGTGAGCGCAACAAGCAGGAGTTCGATGCTCCTGCCGAAACGAAGAAACCTGCGGCTAAACCCCGCGCCAAGAAAGCGACGCCAGCCGCAAGCCGGGCACGCACATGACCTGCCGGGCCGAGCGGCGCTGATGCCCGCTTGGCCGGATTGACCGATCTATTCGACGGCTCAGTCCCAACCTCCTCCTATGACCGCAACCCTTCTGCTTGGCGTCATCATCACGCTCTTTGCCAGTTGGGGCTGCCTGGCGCTTTGGCTGCGCGCCGCCGCGCCGCCTCGCGCACGGGCGGCATTGCTTGTTGTCTGGATGGTGCTGGCGCTTGCGGCGCTGGCGTCATTGATCTGGCCGGCATGGCGGCCCGCCGGCTCTGGCTTTGGCGTAGCGGTGTTGGCGCTGCTGCTCTGGTGGCACCGCATCCGCCCTTCGAACGACCGCGAGTGGATACCGGAAGTGGCGCGGCAAACCTATGGCGACGTCGACGGCGACATCGTCACCTTGCATAACGTGCGCAACTTCGACTGGCGCACGCGCACCGACTTCACCCCGCATTGGGAAACCCGGCGCTACGCGCTGCACGAACTTGCGTCCGTCGACGTTGCGCTGTCGTACTGGGGCCGGCCCGCCATCGCCCACGCGCTAGTCTCGTTCGGATTCGGCCACGACAACTTCGTGGTGTTTTCCGTTGAGATCCGGCGCAAGGAAGGCGACCGCTTTTCGGAAATCGGCGGCTTCTTCAAGCAGTACGAACTAAGCGTCATCGCGTCCACCGAAGAAGACAGCCTGCGCGTACGCACCAACGTGCGCGGGGAAGACGGCTATCTGTACCGCATCCAGCTCCCGCATGACAAAGCGCAATCGCTATTCCTGGCGTATGTGAACCGCGCCAACGCGCTGCGCGACACGCCGCGCTTCTATCACACGGTGACCGCCAATTGCACCACCATCGTCTTCCAGATGGCGCGCCGCATCGTGCCGGGCTTGCCGCTGGACTACCGGCAACTGGTGTCGGGCTATCTGCCGGAATATCTGTTTGAATTGCACGCCTTGCAAGGCGCGGACAACGCGGCGGAATACCGCCGGCGGGGCCGCTACACCGACCGCGCGCGCGCCCACCCGACGTCGGCCGGTTTTTCGCGCGCCATCCGCGAAGGTGTGCCGGGCATATCCGCCGAAGCGTCCTAGGCGCCCCACAGCACGGCTTTGTTGCGGCCCGACGTCTTGGCCTGATACAGCGCCTGATCCGCGCGTTCCAGCACCTGGCCAGTCTCTTCGCCATGGTCCGGCCAGCGGGCCACGCCAATCGAGACCGTGACGTGTCCCACCTGCCCCGGCATTCGATGCCGCTCGGTGGCATAGCGGATGCGTTCGGCCACGCGCAACGCAGCGTCGGGCGTGGCGCCCGGCATCAGCACCAGGAACTCTTCACCGCCCACCCGGCAACACGCGTCCACGTCCCGCACGCCTGCGCGCATGATGTCCGCCAGCGCCATCAAGACCTGATCGCCCGCCGCATGGCCGAACGTGTCGTTCACCTGCTTGAATCGATCCAGGTCCAACGCCAACGCGGAGAACGGCTGGCGCGTCGCTTGCAACCGGGACAACGCGTCATCGACACCCCGCCGGTTGAGCAAGCCCGTCATCGGGTCGGTCATCGTCTTGGCATTCAGCGTGCCGATCTGGCGTTCGTGCTGCGCTAAGGTGACGTCAACCGCCGTACGCAACTGCTGCGCCTCAAAGTAATTGGCAGGCACCGACTGGATCAACGGCCGCGCCTTGCCGCTGTCGCCCGACGTCATCGCGCGCGCCAGCGTAGCCAGCGGCCGCGCAATCCAATACCCCATTGCCGTCACCATCAGCAGCATGACCAGCGCCGCCGGAATTGAATATTGGAATATCCGGTCCATCAGCCCGCTCAGTGGCGCCAACGTATCGGACACCGGGCGCTGAACCACCACGCCCCAACCGCCCTGGCTCATCGGCGCATAGCCCGCCAGCATGTCCACGCCCATCGTGTTGGTGACCGGCATGGCGCCGGACTCACCACGCATCAAGGCCTGCACCACGCGGTTCTCGCGTTCGGGGGTGCCGATGCGCTTCGGATCGTAGTGATAAAGAATCGTGCCATCCGCCCCGACCACATACACATAGGAACCATCGCGATAAAAATGTTCCTGTAGCAGCTTGTCGAGCTCGGTGTCCTGCCTAAGGTAGATCGCCGCGCCGACCAAACCCAGGTACGTGCCCTGCGCGCTGCGTATCGGCTCGGTTAGCGCAACCGTCCACAGGCCTTGATCGGACAGATAAGGCGGCGTCACATTGCGTTCTTGTGCCGCGCTGCCCAGGTCGATACGCGCTTGCGTACCCACGCGGGATTCCGCCCCCGGCAGCAGGGATGCGAACGCCATCACTTCGCCTGTGGGATCCAGCACGGCCGCCGAGATGATGCCGTCGGACTGCTGGGCCAGGCGCAAGACCTCGTCTTGCATCGCCGCCGGCGCGTCCATCATCGTGGCGATCCTGCGAGCGCCCACCGTCAACTGCCGTTGTATGGCGCCGATGTACAGGTCGACCACTTCCGCCAGCTTCACCGCATACGCGCGGTTGCCCTCCAGCGTGGTAGCGACCAGTTGTTCCTTTTGCACGGTGTAGGCCGCATACAGCGCATTGCCAAACGCGACGGCCGCGCTGAAGACGGACAAGCCAACGATAAGTTGCAGCAACGTGATCCTGGGCTTGGGCAAGCGGCCTCCGATTTTTGATCAGATACGTTCTAGCATCTGACCCTCGGAGAAACCATCCGCAAATGCGCGGCCCCGATCAAAAAAACAACAGCGTGCCGCAGGCGTGCAAGCGGTGACTCAACGGGCGGCCGACTGCTCCGCCGCCTTGGCCGCCGCCGGTGTCATGCGGAACGTCACGCCCAGGCGATTCACGGCGTTCATCAAGCTGATGGCGTAGGTCAGGTCGACCAGCTCCTTGTCGCCGAATTCCGCAGCGGCGGCCGCATAGGCATCGTCCGGCACGCCCGTCTCGGCCACGCGCGTCACGGTTTCGGCCCAGGCCAAGGCGGTGCGCTCGCGAGCACTGAACACCGCGCCCGCCTCATGCCACACCGGCACTAGCACCAGCTTGTCCACGCTGACGCCCAGCTTCAGCAGATCCCGCGAATGCAGGTCTATGCAGTAGGCGCAGCCGTTCAGCTGCGAGACGCGAAGGTAAACCAGATCGATCAGCGTCTTGGGCAAACCGCAATGCTGAATGTAGGCGTGCGCCACGCCAAGGGCCTTGTAGCCGTCGGGCGAAGTGCTGGCGTGGTCGAGACGATTGCTCATGATGGGTCCTGGAAAGAATGATTCAGAACCGCTATCGTGCGCTTTCTTGGTCTAGGCGGGTAGAGCCATAAACGGTGATATGGGCTGGGCCATGATTGGGGGATGGGGGGATTGCCGCTGAGGAATTAGCCGCAGAGTCTGCGCCAGACGGCATTAGCATCGCGGATCTGGCGGCGGATGGGTGCGGGAGTGGCGTCCACTTGCGCCGCATCATCGAAATAGACAGGACGCGCGTGGTCGCAGTATTCAACGCCGACGCGGGCTGGCGCCACGCACCCAGTCACGCTTGAGCTCATCAGCAATGCCAGCGTCATCCATGCGCGCCGTCTCGTCATGCACATTCCTTACCTCCTCACGCGCGCGATCCGCCTGCTGATTAATCCGCGCATCATGCTGCTCGCGCTCGGCCGCCCTCCCTGCGCCGCGTCCGCGCAGATAGGCAAGCACAAATAAAG
>CAJYKY010000506.1 GCA_913775005.1 uncultured Achromobacter sp. | reverse complement strand
AGATAGCCCGACAGCAGAATGCGGTAGTCCAGCGGCAGCCCCGGCACGATGGCACGCACCATCTGGTAGACGAGCGTCGTGCAGTTGGCGGTGACGGTGTGATAGAAACGCGGCGTGTCGATCAGGTCATTGGCGGTATCGACATACGCCAGGAAGAGCTCGCGCATAGCCTCGCGCGGCATGCGCACCGGATACAGATACACGCTTTCGCCGCGCGGCCCTGCCCGCACAAAGAGAATGTCGCGTTCCTCGGCAGCCACCACGCTTAATTCGAACTGCTTGAAGAAGCCGCCGATCTCGGAGAACTGTTCGCCCCGTTCCTTGCGGATTTCGACCGAGAACACCAGATGCCGGCCATCTGCAAAGCCGAATGACACCAAGGTATGCGCAATGGCCGGGCCCGCCCAATACGACAGCGCCATGTCCACGGACTCGATCGTGTTCAGATCGTATTGCCGCGTTTCCCAGCGCACGGTGTAGTCGGTGTCCGAGCGCCAATCGAAGTTGCGCACGTTTTCGAGCGTGACGGTGGAGCCCTGCACCGTGCCGTGCAGCATCCGGGCGACGTCATCGGCCCAGACGCGGTCATTGGAAGGTGCAAGCGTCTGCCACCAGACCAGCAACAGTACCAGCGCGACGCCGTAAGCCCACCCTGCCCGCCTGCGCCATACGACGCGGCGCCACAGCGCCACGGCCGCGCCCAGCGCAAGTGCCATCCACACCGCGATGGCGGCCGCCCGGCCCCACTGGCCGCCCGGCGCCTGATACGCCAACGCCAAGCCGCCCCACAGCGCAGACGCCGCCAACAGCAAAGTCACGGCTACGCGTGCCGCGGCCGACAACGTGGCATGCAACCATCCTCCACGCGCCGCCCTACCCCACATGGGTGCCCACGATTTCCATCACGCCGTTGATGACGAACTGCACGCCCATGCACACCAGCAAAAATCCCATGATGCGCGAGATGGCTTCAACACCGCTCTGGCCGATCACGGCCACAATGCGGCCCGCTGAACGCAGGCAGATCCAGAACAGCAAGCCCAGCAACACAAACACAATGACCGGCGTTACCGCGACGACCCAGGGCGTGTACTCGGGCGTGATCGCGCCGTCTACCGAGGCCGCGCCGCTGATGATCATGGCGATGGTGCCCGGCCCGGCCGTACCCGGCAGCGCCAGCGGCACAAAAGCGATATTCGGCGTCTGGCGCGCCTGCGCATCGGCCGCCGCTTCGGCCGCCAAGGTGCGCGGTTCGGCGGGCGGAAACAACATGCTGAAGCCGATGCTGACCACGATCAACCCGCCCGCGATACGCAGACCCGGAATGGAAATGCCGAAGGTGTGCATGATCCACGCGCCCGCGTAGTACGTCACCACCATGATGCCCACAACGTAGAACGCCGCCTGTGTCACCTGACGCTCGCGTTCCTTATAGGGAATCTGCCCGCCCAGCGACAACAACAAGGTCATGGACGTCAGGGGATTGGCCAGCGGCAGCATCAGAGCCAGCCCCAGGCTGATCAGTTTGCCCAGTTGAATCAGGTCATCGATCATTGAATCTCACGAAGAAGAAGGCAGCCTGCCAGGCAGGCTGACCCGGCCGCGTCATGGCGTCGACCTCATCGTCAAGCCCACCCCGGCAGGTTGAACAGACCGCGCCAAGTGGCGCCGACCACGTAATGTACCCGCTCAGCTGCGCCTGCTGTTCGTAAGCCTGACCTGCCCCGCGCGACGCGTGGCCGGATCAGGGCTTCAGCGCGCGGGTCGCCAGAAACGTGGGTACGTAGCGATCAATCAGGAATCGCGGATGGGGCTGGGTGTCCTCATGAAAGCCCGCCAGCACGAAACCGGCGCTCAGTTGCCCGCCGATCTGGTCGGCCAGGCTGTGACCGAACACGACCGCCTCACCGCGCGCGAGCTTGGCGTTCAAGGCTTCTGCGTCCAGATCACGCGTATCCGCGTAAGGCAGCACGTACCTGGGGCGGATAACGCCCGCGTCGGCGTATTGAGGATCGCGGTCACCGACAAACACGATGGGGTTATAGAAGCTGGACAACAGGCTGCCACCCCGGCGCAACACGCGAAAGGCTTCGCGCCAAACCGGCCGGACATCAGGCACGTACAGGTTCGAGATCGGGTGGAACACCATGTCAAAACTGGCGTCGGCGAAAACGGACAGGTCCCGCATGTCGCCTTGCACGGTGGTCAACGCCAACCCGTCGCGCTCGGCCACGTCGCGGTCGCGCTGAAGCTGATTGGCAGAGGCGTCGAACACGGTCACGTCGGCGCCCGCCGCCGCCAGCACCGGCGCCTGCTGGCCGCCGGCCGCCGCCAGGCACAAGATGCGCAAGCCTGCGGGTTGGTCCAGCCACCCGCTGGGCAGCGGGCCCGGCGTCAGGTGCACCGCCCACTGACCTTTGCGGGCGGCGGCAATGGTCTCGGCGCTGACAGGCCGCGACCACTCGCAGTCTTGCGCGGCAAGCTGATCCCATGCGGCTTGGTTATGAAGAAGAA
>CAJYKY010000505.1 GCA_913775005.1 uncultured Achromobacter sp. | reverse complement strand
GCCGTCGCTGCATGCCTTGAGCGAGCAGGCGAACGAGCTGCTGGAATCCGCCGTGCATGCCGCAGGCCGCCAGGCGCCGCGTGCGTTGCAGGCCTGCGGGCTGGTCGTGATTGGGCGCGAGGCGCGCAGCGTGGTGTGCCGTGACTATGACGGCAGGATCAGCGAACGGTCTGGCGTGTATCGCCCTGCGCCCGGCGAATCGTTCGTGGCGTATCGCGTATGGGAGTTCGAAGAAGTGTGGGGATCGAAGCTGGTCGTGCTGGAACTGGAGGATGGCTCCGGCATGCTGATCCCGGTATTCCACGGCTGTGCCGCGATGCTGGAATGGGACAGCCAGGGCCGGGCCGTGCTGCATTACGACCCGCTGGACAAGCGCGTCGACACTGCCGGCATGCGCGAGCTGCGCTGGCTGCGCGCCGTGATCGAAGCGGCCGCCAAGCGCAACGTCTTCGAACTGGACAAGACCGCCGCCCGTATTCTGGACCGGCGGATGGAAAAGCTGCCCTTCGTGGACCCGGCCATGGCGCTGTACGCCGCCTACGCGTATCGGGAAATCGGAGAAATCGGCCGCATCCGTTCCTTGCAGCATTACGTGTTCCAAAGCCTGGGGGTGCGCCTGTTCGACCTGGCGCTGCTGTCGCGCGACATGCTGCACCGCGATGTGTCGGCCGCTGATTTCGCGCCGCCCGCGCCGCTGCATTGCACGGGCTGGATCCTGATGGACGCGCTGGGCCGCCATCTGCCGGAGGAACTGCGCGAACTGCGTCAATACGACACGGGCGAACTGTGGGCGCATTATTCGCCCGAAGGTTTGCGGCGGCTGCGCGCCTTGCTGGACCCGGCGGTGGGCACGGCCGAGGTCTATCAGGAGCCTGCGCCGTGGGCATGAAGGAACTGGTTTTTATCCATGGCCGTTCGCAACAGGACAACGTGCCCGATGCGCTTAAAGAGGCGTGGATTGCCGCCTGGCGCCGGGGGCTGGCCAAGTCCGGCCTGTCGATGCCGATCCCGCCCGAGCGCATCCGCTTTCCGTTCTATGGCGATACGCTGCGCGACCTGACCGCCGGCATGGATGCCGAGGCGGCGGCCAAGATCATCGTGCGGGGCGCGCAGGAAGATTCGGCGGCCGCCGACTTTCTGCTGGACTTGCTGGACGAATTCATCGTCGCCTGCCGCATCGGCGAAGACGAGATCCGGCGCAATGTCATGGCGGCCGATGGGGCGCCGGTGGTGGAGCGGGGCGCCCAGAACTGGCCTTGGGTGCATGCGGTGCTGCGCAGTATGGACCAGCATGTGCCGGGCAGCGGCGCGCTGATCGGCCTGTTCACGCGCGATGTCAATCTGTACCTGTGCAAGACCAATGTACGCACCGTGATTCATCAGGGTGTGGGCGCCGCCTTTCTGGCGCAACCGGATAAGGTGGTGGTCGCGCATTCGCTGGGGACGGTCATCGCGTATCAGATGCTGCGCCAGGTGACGGCGCAGGCGGGATGGCGCGTGGCGGAACTGATCACGCTGGGGTCGCCGCTGGGCATACGGGCCATCCGCGAACGGCTGGGCGGCGTGCGCCACCCGGCTTGCGTGGGCAAGTGGTTCAACGCGCTGGACCCACATGACGTGGTGGCCTTGTATCCGCTGGACCAGCGCAATTTCAGGGTGACGCCGCCCATTGAAAACAAGACCGACGTGCACAATCACACCGGGAACCAGCACGGAATCGAAGGCTATCTGGATGACCCGGTCATTGCCCGGCGCATCCACGATGCGCTAAAGGATTGATTCGCGCGCCATCCCGAAGGCCAAAATTGGGAGGCGTATGATGGCGTCAGCACGACCCTGGACGCACTTTGGGAAGCTGACACATGACCGCATCATCCTCATCCTCATCCTCCTCTGCACAGCAGGCACGGCCCTTACAGATCGGTGACATCACCGTCATCGACAACTCCAAGCTCAAGAAGGCCGTCACGGCCGCAGCGCTTGGCAATGCCATGGAATGGTTCGACTTCGGCGTGTATGGCTTCGTGGCCTTCGCGCTGGGCAAGGTCTTTTTCCCCGACGCATCTCCCGCCGTTCAGACGATCGCAGCGCTAGGCACGTTTTCCGTGCCGTTCCTGGTGCGGCCTTTGGGCGGCGTGTTCTTCGGCGTCATGGGCGACAAGTTCGGGCGGCAGAAGGTGTTGTCGCTGACCATCATCATCATGGCGATCAGCACGTTCTGCATCGGGCTGATTCCGTCTTATGCATCCATCGGTATCTGGGCGCCCGTGCTGCTGCTGTTGTGCAAGCTGGCGCAAGGGTTTTCGGTGGGCGGTGAATACACGGGGGCGGCGATCTTCGTGGCCGAGTACGCGCCCGACCGGCAGCGCGGCTTTCTAGGAAGCTGGCTGGATTTCGGCTCCATCGCCGGCTTCGTGCTGGGCGCCGGCATGGTGGTGTTGCTGCAATCGATATTGCTGGAACAGACCTTCCTGGACTGGGGCTGGCGCGTGCCGTTCTTCGTCGCAGGGCCATTAGGTCTGCTGGGCCTGTACCTGCGCCACGCTGCGGAGGAAACGCCCGCGTTCACGCAGCAGCTTGAAAAAATGGAAAAGGAAGACCGCGACGCCGTGCAGGAACGGCCGACGGTGTCGTTCCGAGAAATCTTTTCAAAGTACCGCAAGGCGCTGTTGATCTGCATCGGCATGGTGCTGGTCACCAACATCACCTACTACATGCTGCTGACCTTCATGCCCACGTACCTGACCAGCAGTCTCGGGTATTCGGAAGAGCATGGCGTGCTGATCATCATCGTCGTCATGATCGGCATGCTGTTCGTGCAACCGGTGGTGGGTTTTGCCAGCGATAAGATCGGCCGCAAGCCATTTCTGCTGACGGGCAGCGTGGGCTTGTTGCTGCTGGCAGTACCGGCGTTCAAGTTCGTGGGCAGCGACAACACCGGCCTGATCTTTCTGGGCTTGCTGTTCATTGCCGTGCTGCTGAACTGCCTGACGGGCGTCATGGCGTCGACGTTGCCGGCGCTGTTTCCCACGCGGATCCGCTACAGCGCGCTGGCCAGCTCGTTCAATATCGCCATCATCATCGCGGGCTTGACGCCGACGGCGGCAGCCTGGCTGGTAGAGGAAACCGGCAACCTGATGATGCCGGCCTACTACCTGATCGTGGCCGCGTCCATCGGGCTGATCACCTCGTTCTTCCTGCCCGAAACCGCCAACCGCCCGCTGCGCGGCGACACGCCCAACGCGTCCAGCAAGCATGAAGCGAAGGTGCTGCTGCAAGAAGCCTACGAGACCATCGAGCAAAGCGTGCAGGACGTGGACGCCGAGATCGCTGACATGGAAGCCAAGCTTGAGGCCTTGCGGCAGCGGCGCCAACGCCTGGCGGACCGGCATCCGTCGCTGGAATAAGGGGCGGGCGCCGGCTCAGACGGCCTGAAAGGCCGTCCCGCCAGACGACTCGCCAGGCGTCCTACGCCGCGTCCTGCTCTGCCGACAGCGTGACCTGGCCGAACGTCATCCACACATAGGCGGTGTCGGACGCCTGCGCGCGATACGTGCCGCTGGCTTCGCCCAGCCGCATGGCGACCGCCGCAAATTCCCAGGCCTGCGCGTCGTCGCACTGGACCTTGCGGTGCGTGTAGGCGGGCAGCCCGTGCGCGCGGCCGAACGCCAGCGCCAGATGCGCGTGTTCGGACAAGGCTTCCGGCACGGAAGGGTGGTCCCAGCCCCACAGAAAGCTGCCATCGGCCATATTGGACGTGCCGACGATCTGCACAGGCGCCGTCGCGGTGATGCCGCCGGGCAGCTGGAACACGATGCTTTCGTTGTCCATGTCCACGGACCATTCTTCGGCTTCGTCCAGATGCCACGTGGCGCAGTGGGCGCTGGTGGCGGCTTGCATACCCTCCAGGCTTTGGTCGATGAAGGCTTGGACGTCGAAGGGCTGAGCGGTGTCGGTCATGCTGGGCGGTGCCATAAAAAGTAAAGACGGGGATGATAGGGCATCGCGGACTTGAGTCCGATTACGCCATGTTGCAAAACAATAGTTAGGTGCCTTATTATTTCGCCATTCGTTTTTCCAGATAGGAAAGTCTGCCGTGCATCCCACCTCTGACGCGCATCTGATGCTTGAGCCAAAACACCGGGCCTTGCTCGATGAAACCGAGCGCCGTGGTTTGCCGTCAG
>CAJYKY010000504.1 GCA_913775005.1 uncultured Achromobacter sp. | reverse complement strand
CGACTTGCCCGAACCGGATTCGCCCACCAGTCCGAACACCTCGCCTTCGCCAATCGAAAAGTTCACGCGCTTGACGGCGTCCAGTGTGCGCTGGTTGCGCTTGAGCAAGGCGCTTTTCAACACGAAGCGCATCGACAGGTCTTGCACTTTGACTAGCGGGCCGTCCGTGTGCGCGCCGAAGTCGCGCCGCTGCCCGAGCCAATGCGTGGTCAGGTCCAGCGGCTGCGACGGCTTCTTGACGTCTTCAATGTAGGTGACGAGCGGAAAGCGCTTGAGCTTGATGTCCGGGCGCGGCACGGCCGAGATCAGGCTGCGCGTATAGGGATGATCAGGGTCGCCCAGGATCTTGGCGGTGGGGCCTTGCTCGACAAGCTTGCCGTGGTACAGCACCGCCACGCGATCGGTCACATCCGCAATCACGCCCATGTCGTGCGTGATGATGATCATGCCCACCTGCTCTTCGCGGCACAGCTTTTTCAGCAGCACCAGGATCTGCGCCTGGATGGACACGTCCAGCGCGGTGGTGGGTTCGTCAGCGATGATGACTTCGGGCTCGCAGCACAGCGCCAGCGCAATCACCACGCGCTGCCGCATGCCGCCAGAAAACTGATGGGGATATTGCTTCACGCGCAGTTCGGGCTGGTCGATGCCCACCTGCACCAGCAACTGCACCGCGCGCTTTTTGGCTTCGGCATGCGTCAGGTTCAGGTGCACCTGCATGGTTTCGACGAGCTGGCTTTCCACCGTTTGCAGCGGGTCCAGCGAGGTCAACGGATCCTGGAAGATCATGCCGATGCGGCGTCCGCGCACCTTGCGCATTTGTGCGGGCGTCAGCGTGTCGATGCGTTCGCCATTGAGCATCACCTCGCCGCCCGCCAGCCGGCCGGGCGCTTCCAGCAAACCGATGACGGCGTTGCCGATCGTGGACTTGCCCGCGCCGGACTCACCCACCACACCCAGGATCTCGCCTTTTTCCAGCGCCAGCGATACGCCGTCCACCGCCACCAGCGTGCCGCGCCGGCTAGGAAATTCGATGCGGATGTCTTCAATGTTCAACAGGGCCATGACGTCCTCAGCGCAGCTTGGGGTTGAGCGCGTCGCGCAGCCAGTCACCCAGCAGGTTCACCGATAGCACCAGGGCCACCAGCGCGATGCCAGGGAAAATCGAAATCCACCACATGCCCGAGAACAGGTAGCTGTTGCCGATACGGATCAGCGTGCCCAGCGACGGCGCGGTGGGCGGCACGCCCACGCCCAGGAACGACAGCGTGGCTTCGGTGATGATGGCGATCGCCAGATGGATGGTGGCGATGACCAGCACCGGCCCCATGACATTGGGCAGGATGTGGCGGCGCAAGATCGTGATGGGGCCGATGCCGATCAGGCGCGCGGCCTGCACATATTCCTTGTTGCGTTCCACCAGCGTGGAGCCGCGCACGGTGCGTGCGTACTGCACCCAGCCCGAGATGCCGATGGCGAAGATCAACACGTACAAGGCCAGCTGATCATGCATGTCGCGCGGCAACAGGCCGCGTGCCACGCCGTCGATCAACAGCGCCACCAGAATGGCGGGGAACGACAACTGCACATCCGCGATACGCATGATGAAGCTGTCGATGCGCCCGCCGGCATAACCGCTGATCAAGCCCAGCGACACGCCCAACACCATCGAGAACAGCACCGACGCAAAGCCCACCAGCAAAGACACGCGCGACCCATACATCACGGCCGACAGAATGTCGCGCCCCTGGTCGTCGGTGCCCAGCAGGAAGTCGGGGCTGCCGCCCTCTTCCCATGCCGGCGGCGTGTTGGCGTCCATGATGCTGAGCGATGCCAGATCGAACGGATTATGCGGCGCGACGAGGGGCGCGAACAGCGCGCCCAGCAAGATCACCAGCGTGACGATCGCGGCGATGATGGCGCCGGGCGACCGCTTGAAGCTGTGCCAGAGGTCGCTGTCGGCCGCGCGGGTAAACAATGGAGCGATGCGAGCAATCATGTTGTTTCCTTACTTGCTCTGCACGCGCAGACGCGGGTCCACGGCGAAGTACAGCAGGTCCACGACCAGGTTAATGACGACGAACATGAAGGCGATCAGCACCAGGTAGGCCGCCATCACCGGGATGTCGACCATGCTGATCGCCTGGATGAACAGCAGGCCCATGCCGGGCCACTGGAACACGGTTTCGGTGATGATCGCGAACGCGATGATCGACCCCAGTTGCAGGCCGGTGATGGTGATGACGGGCACCATCGTGTTCTTGAGCGCGTGGCGGAAATTGATCAGCCGTTCCGGCAGGCCGCGCGCGCGAGCAAACTTGATGAAGTCGGCGCGCAGCACTTCCAGCATCTCGGCGCGCACGAGGCGCATGATCAGCGTCATCTGGAACAGCGCCAGCGTGATGGCCGGCATGATCAGCGCCAGCCATCCGGATTTGGTCAGAAAGCCGGTGGTCCACCAACCCAGGCTGACGACATCGCCCCGCCCGAAGCTGGGCAGCCATCGCAGCTGCACGCCAAACACCAGGATGAGCAGGATACCGATCAGGAAGGTGGGCAGTGAAATGCCGGCAAGCGACAGCGCCATGAAGGTCTTGGACAGCACGCCATGGCGCTTGAGCGCGGTGTAGATGCCCATGGGTATGCCCAGCGCCAACGCCATCACGGCGGACACGAAAGACAGTTCCAGCGTGGCGGGCATGCGCTCTTCGAGCAGCTCGCTGACAGGGCGGCGTTGGCGATACGAGATGCCGAAGTCGCCTTGCACGGCATTGCCGACAAAGCGCGCGAACTGCACCACGAAGGGGTCGTCCAGGCCCAGCTGTTCGCGCAGCTGCGCGCGTTGTTCCGGGGTGGTGTCCTGGCCGACCATGCTGGCGATCGGGTCGCCGACATACCGGAACATGGAGAACGCGATCAGCGCCACCGTCAACATCACCAGCACCGACTGGATAAGCCGTTGCGCAATAAAGGAAAGCATCTTGGGTGCCCTCGTTTGCAGATAACGCCGGGCCGCGTTTGCGATGAACGCTGGAAAGCGAAGCTGGGCCGGGAACCCCCACGGCGGCCTGCGCCGCGTGGGGGGCTTACATCGTCAACCGTTTACAGCAAGGGTCACGGCAACACGACGTCGCGCAAGTCCAGCACGTCGTCGGCGCGTTGGATGACCTTGATGTTGTCTTTCACGCCCCACGACATGGGCTGCTGGTGCAGTGGCAGGTAGCCGTAGTCGTTGCGCACGATCTCGAAGGCTTCCTTGATCATGGCGTTACGCTTGGTCTGATCGGTTTCCACGCCGATCTTGCTGGTCAGCTCGTCCACCTTCTTGTTGCAGTAGCCGCCCAGGTTGAACTGGCCCGCGGCTGTCTTGGCGTCGCGGCAGGCGGCCAGGTTCAGCAGCGCGTTGTGGGCGTCGGTGGAGCTGGGCGTCCATCCCAGCATGTACATGCTGGTCTGGTTACCGGCTTGCAGCAGGATCTTGCCGAAGTACTTGGACTTGGTCTGCGCCAGCAGATTGATCTTGATGCCCACGCGCGCCAGCATGCCGGCGACTGCCTGGCAGATCTTTTCGTCGTTGACGTAGCGGTCGTTCGGGCAATCCATGGTGACGGTGAAGCCCTTGGGGTAGCCCGCTTCGGCCAGCAACTTCTTGGCGCGTTCCGGGTCGGGCTTGTACGGCGCGCCGTAGGAATCCGCATAGCCGTTGATGGCGGTGGCCACCAGCGAGCCCAGCGGCTTGGCCGCGCCGCGCATGATCTTGTCGTTGATGGCCTTGGTGTCCACGGCCAGCACGACGGCTTCGCGCACCTTCGGATCCTTGAACGGGTTCTTGCCCTTCACATCCGAGAACAGCAGTTCGTCGCGGTCCTGGTCCATGCCGATGAAGATGGCGCGCGCTTCGGGCGCGGTCAACGGCTTCACGCCCTTGGCGTCTTCCAGACGCTTCCAGTCTTGCACCGGAACGGGTTGCACCAAGTCCATCTCGCCCGAGATCAACGCGGCCACGCGCGTGGCTTCTTGCGTGATGGGCTGGAAGATGACCTCGTCCACATTGGTCTTGATGTTCTTGTTCCAGTAGCCGTCATAGCGCTTGAGCACCGTCTTCACGTCGGGCTGGCGAGACACCAGCATAAAGGGGCCGGTGCCGTTGGCGTTCAGGTTGGCGTAGTTGCCCTGGTTGTCGCCCTTGACGTTGGTGGCCTCGGTGGTCTTGTTCTTCTCGGCCCACGTCTTGCTCATGATGTACAGGAACACCCATTCGCGCGGCAGGATGGGGTTGGGCGTGGGGGTCGTGACTTCAATGGTGTAGTCGTCGACCTTCTTGATGTCCGACGCTTTGGCGCCGTAGCCTTTCATGTCGGAGCCTGGCGTCAGGCTGCGCTTCCACGAGAAGATGACGTCGTCCGCCGTGAAGGGCGAGCCGTCGTGGAATTTCACGTCTTTGCGCAGCTTGAATACCCACTTGGTGGGCTCGGGGTTTTCCCAACTTTCGGCGAGCAGCGGCGTCAGTTTCAGGTTGCCGTCGTAGCCGGCCAGCGTTTCGTAGATGTTGCCTTGAAAGCCCAGTGTGAAGGTCTCGTTCAGCGCCATCGGGTCCATCGATGTGGCGTCGCCCTGATAGGACCAGTGGAAGGTCTTGGCGGCCGCGCTGGCGCTGAAGGCCAGCGTTGCGGCAATGGCGGTCGCCAGCGCAGCTTGCTTTAGGTGGGGAAAAGTACGCATAGCCCTCATGCTCCGTGTGGTGCGCGAATTGCGCGACAGAAGTAATAGGGCCCCGCCCCATCAGGACGCGGGGCATGGCGTTGCTGCTTACGACGAAAGGCGGTGTAGGGTCGAGCGGCGCATGCCGCGAACGGCGCTAAGGCCGTGTTGGACGATGCCGGGAATCACTGCCGAGGACTTCGACTTCACGATGGACCCAACCCCTTGTGATTGTCTTGACGGGGACGGGCCCGCGCCAATGCAGATCGAATCTTATAGAGCGATTCGTTTAAGCGTCAATCGGTTTGGATTGGGGTTAGCCCGCGCTTGCCGAGCGTCTTTATTGGTGCGTTGGGCGCGGGTTCTGGCGGGCAGGTCAGGCTGCGGATGCTGGCGCAGAGGCAAGGGTTTTCGCCAAGTCGCGCACCATGCGCTTCCTGCGATCGCTGTCTTCGTAGTGCTTGCCCAGCGCTGACCATTCGGGCCGGCTGCGCGCTTCTTTCAACGCGTCTGGCAAGGGGCCTTTGCGCCAGGCGTCATCATCCGGAAGGATGAGTTTGACGGGGTCGCGCGCGGCGTGGCCACGGCGTTCCAGCGCGTCGATCAGTTGCCGTTGACGCAGCGCCAGCAAGCGCAGCACGGCATCGTCCACACTGATTTCGCGCCAGCCGCGCAGCTTGCCGGCCACGCGCTTGCCCAGCTTTTCAACGCCCTGCCACAAGCCGCCCGCCGCCGCGCCGATCAGCATGCCGGTGCCCAGGCTGAGCCCCGCGCTGAACAGGTCCACCGCCGCGCCCGCCATGGCGCCCGCGGCGGCGCCCATGCCCACTTGCACGCCCATGTCTTTGAGCGCCTGCGGATGAAAAAGGTCCATGCCCCAGCGTTCGCCCTGCAAAGGCAAGGCGTCGTCGGCAACGTCCGACGCGCGAAAGTTGTACAGCGACAGCAAGGCGTTGACGCAGGTCTGTTCGCGCTGGCGCACGCGATCGCGCAATTGGTTTGATGTGTCGGCCAGCGCGGCGTCGTCGCTGGGGCTGGACAGATGCAGCGCGGCGACATCGATGAGCAGATCGGCCAGCAATTCATACGCGGCGTCGTGACGCTGGGCGCGCTGCGCGGTGAGGCTGTCCGACAGGCGCTTGAGGGCGGCCGCGTGGCGATCCAGCAGCACGCCGAGCTTGGCGTACAACTGTTGTTCGCCATCGATGGGCGGGGCCACGGTGTCGAACTCCACCACGGCGTGCAGACCCAGCCGCGCCATCGCGCCCCGCCATTCGTCGGCCCGGTGCGCGGGCGCGTTGACGAAGTTCAGCACGGGCAGCAAGGGACGGCCGCAAGCGGCCAGGATGGCGAGTTCATCGCGGTGCTTGCCCAGCACGGGGTCGCGCGCGTCGATGACGTACAGCGCGGCATCGCAGTCCAGCATCTTGGCCAGCACGCGGGCTTCCTGTTCGAAGCGGCCATGCGCTTCAGGCGTATCCAGAAAGCGGCGGATGCGCGCGGGCCCGTCCAGCCGTTCCTCGGGGCGGTCCAGCCGTTCCAGGTATTCCAGCAGCGCGATGCTGTCTTCCATGCCCGGCGTGTCGAACCATTCCAGCACGGGCCGGCCATCGAGCCGCAGGCGCGCGCCTTCGACGTGGCGCGTGGTGCCGGGGCTGTCGGCCACATCGCCAAAGGTCGTGTCGCGCGTCAAGGTGCGCAACAGCGAGGTCTTGCCGGTGTTGGTGTGGCCCACCAGCGCGATCTTGATGAGGCGGTCAGCCATGGTCAGCCTGTAGCCACGTCAGCGGCGCAGTGGACGTTTGCAGGATGGCGTCCTGGGGCAGCCCCAACGCCAGCAGCCGTTCGCGCCACAGGGCGGCACGGGAGGGGGCGGCGTGGTGTGAATCAGCAGTGCGTGAGTCTGCGACGTGCAACTCTGCGCGGTGTGTCTCGGCCGGTGCAGGGGCGCTGGCCGGAAGCGCCGCCATGATGAGCCACACACCCGTGTGCTGCGCATGCGCGGCCAATTCGGCGATCAGCGACAAGGTGCCACGGTCGGGCGTCTGGCGGGCATCGCAGGCGATGACGAGGCGCGAGGCGCCCGCTTGCGCCAGGGCGTCCAGCACGCGATTGCGTTCTTCGCGCGTGTCCAGATTGCCGGCGACGTGGATGCTTGCGGGCACGCCTGCGGGCGGCCAGGCCAGGTCGGCCGGCAGCTCCAGGCCCAGCAGCACCGGCTGGCCGGATAGCTTCAGCACCGGCGGCGGCGATACGCGAGGTTCGTGCAGCGGGTCAACGGGGCGATCGATGCCGGTGGATTGCGCGGGCGGTTCCAGGCGGTCGCGCAAGGGCGCAAAGCCGGCCAGGGCCGGGTTGATGCGCAAGGCGCCCAACGCCCGCCGCGTGTTGAAGACGCACAGCGCGGCGGCCAGCAAGCGAGGCACGATGCCATACACGACGACCACGCCGATCAACCACCACGACCACCGCGCCTGCGCATTGGCCGCCAGCGTTTGCGTGCCGTCGCTGGCGCGGATGACGTCTGCATCGGGCATCGGAAAGCCCAGGTGCGCGGGCAACCAGCCGATGGCTTGCGTCAGCCAGACGAAGGTGTCGGGCGCGAGCAGCGTGGTGGCCCAGACAAAGCGGAAACTGGCGGTGGACAGCAGCACCAGCAAGGTGGCCAGCGCCGCGCATAGCGCCGTCAACCACAGCACGTTGCTGACGGTGCCAAACAGCCAGCGCAAGGCGCCTGCGCGCGCCAGCAGGTTCAGCAATGCTTGCGGCACCAGCGCGCCGTCTGGGCCGCGTGCCAGCTTGCGCGTGGCCCAGAGCCAGACGCGCCCCAGGCCGGTGACGGCGGATGCAGGAAACAGAAAGCTGATGAGCCACAGCAGGAATGTCAGCGCGTGCAGGCCCAGCAAGGCGCCCAAGGCCCACAGCACGTTGACGGGCCGCGAGCCGTCGCCCAGCGCGCCCATGGCCACGCCCACGCCCGACAACAGCGCCAGCACGAACAGCACTGCCAGGATCGCTTGCGCGCTGCGGCGCCAGCCGTCGATAAGCGGGGGAAGATTGTCGCGTTGGGCCAGCAGGCCGGCGCGCGTGAGGATGCGTGTGGGCAGGTCGGTATCAAGCTGCCGTACGCGGCGTACGACGTCGGCGTCGTCTACCGGACCCCAATGGGTTTCACGCAGGCGGATCAGTTCCGCCTGCCAGTGGGCGCGCAAAGAACGCGGGTTGGCAAGGCCGGCCAGGGAGTCAGTGTCGCGAGAGGTCGAAGGCGGCATCGCGTCCAGGTGCAGCGCGGTCGGGCCGCAGCGTCAAGCCGAAATGGCGGTGGGCCATTGTAGACCGGGTGTGTCGGCAAACGGGGTCGGACAAGCGTGCGGGATGGGGGACGGCGATGACGACAGTGCCTGGCGGAGCCGGACCGCGCAGCGGCCTATGCCTCGCTCAGTGCTGGCGGCGCGCGCTGCGGTACTGACCGGGCGTGGCGCCCACCGCGTCGCGAAACACGCGGGACAGATGACTGGCGTTGCCAAAGCCACTGGCTTGCGCAACGTCGGCCAGGTCACGCTTGCTCGTGGCCAGCAGCTCGCGCGCTCGCGCCAATCTGCGGCCGCGCACCCAAGCGTGCGGCGGTTCCCCGAAAGAGGTGTGGAACATGCGGGCAAAGTGGTAGGTGGACAGCGCGGCCACGCCGGCCAATTCGTCCAGCGTCAACGGGTTCAGCAGATGCGTGTCCACATATTCCATGACGCGGCGGCGCACGGCGGGCGCGAGGCCGCCGCGCACCGGTTGCGCCGCCTTGCGCGTCACGCCCTGGATCAGCAGATGATGCAAGACCGTTTCGGCTGCGCTGCTGGCGGCCAAGCGATCGGCGGGTGCGGACCAGTCGGTGCCCAGCAGTTGCCGGCAGACGTCGATCAGCGAGGCGTCCTGGATGTAGGTGCGATCGCGCAGTTCCAGCGTGCGCGGTTCGCAGTCCAGGCGCATGACGGCTTCACGGGCCAGCCGTTCGGGCGCGATGTACAGGTGCAGGAAATGCACGGCGTCGTTCATGCACCAGCGAGAATAGTGTTCGGCGGGCAACACGCAGAATTTGCCGGCGCCGCCGTGCAGCGTGTCCTGTCCGATGCGGAAGGATTTGTCGCCGCCGTGCAGATACAGCGACAGGGTGTGATGGCCCGGCGAGTCATAACCCAGGGTTTCATGCGCGCTGCGCGCCCATTGCGATATGGCCATGCCTTCGCCCAGCGGCGACGCGCGCTCCAGCGTGGCGGTGGAGCGCGACAAGGTGCGGAAAACGGAGAAGTCGGACGGGGCCGAGGCAACGGAAACCATAGGGATCAAATGCTACTGCGATCTTGCGCGCTTCGCGTGCGCACGCGTGCAAAAACCGCAAGAACCGGCAATCGCCGGCGGGGCTGGCGGCGCACACTGATCGTCCGGTACCGTGCGTCTGGCGCCGTCCCCTATTTTGTGTTTTGGCATTGCGAGCGTCTGGCATCGTGAACCTGTTTCTGTACTTTCTGACCGTCGTGATCTGGGGCACCACCTGGATCGCCATCAAGCTGCAACTGGGCGTGGTGGCCATTCCGGTGTCCATCTTCTATCGCTTCGCGCTGGCCGCGCTGGTGCTGTTCGCCGCCTTGCTGCTGACGCGCAAACTGCAAAAGCTGGATCGGCGGGGGCATTGGCTGTGCGTCGGCCAGGGCCTGTGCCTGTTCTGCCTGAACTTTCTGTGCTTCTACACGGCCACGCAGTGGATCCCGAGCGGGCTGGTGTCCGTGGTGTTTTCGGCTGCGACGTTGTGGAATGCGTTGAATGCGCGGCTGTGGTTTGGCACCCGCATCGCGCCGCGCGTGATGGTGGCTGGCGCCCTGGGATTCTCGGGTTTGGTGTTGCTGTTCTGGCCAGAGCTTGCCAGCCAGCAGGCCAGCCATGAAACGCTGCTGGGGCTGGGGTTTGCACTGCTGGGCACGTTCTGCTTTTCGACCGGCAACATGCTGTCGTCGTTACAGCAACGCGCGGGGATCCGGCCGTTGACGGGTAATTCGTACAGCATGCTGTACGGCGCGACCATTCTGCTGGCGGGGTGTCTGGTGGCTGGCCTGCCGTTCCAGTTCGACACGTCCACCGAATACGTTGGCGCGTTGCTTTACTTGGCGATTCCGGGGTCGGTGATTGGGTTCACCGCTTATCTGACGCTGGTGGGCCGCATGGGGCCTGCGCGGGCGGCGTACTGCACGGTGCTGTTTCCCGTGGTGGCGCTTAGCGTTTCGACTGTGGCCGAAGGCTATCAGTGGACGCCGCCAGCGCTGGTGGGGCTGGCGTTGGTGATGCTGGGCAACTTGCTCGTCTTCACGAAGTGGTCGCCCTTCGCGCGCCGGGCGGTGGCGTAGCGCGCGTTTTCGGCATGTGTTTGGCATGCACTTGGCGCTGACATAACGCTTATCGCGCCAACTGCCTCAGGCCTTCAAGCAGACGGTCGATCTCGGCATCGCTCGTCAGCGGGCTGACTGAAGCGCGCGCAATCTGCGTCAGGCCGCGCGCCTGCATGTCCAGCGGCGTGTAGGGCACGCCGTTGCTGCCGATGGTGATGCCTTTGGCGGCCAGCGCGCGTTGCACGTCTGTGGCGTTCTGCCCCGCCAGGTTGAACGAGATCAGGCCCGATCGTTCACGCCCCTGGTCCAGCACGGTCAGGCCGGGAATGTTGGCCAGTTCTGCGCGCAGTGTGTTTGCGGTGGCGTCTATGGTGGCGCGGATGGCGTCCAGCCCCAGGTCCAGCGCTTCCTGCAAGGCATTGGCCAGGCCGCAGCGCAAGGCCAATGAATTTTCGGCGGGTTCCAAACGCGTGGCGTCGGGGCGCAGCACGGGTTGGCCGCTGGCGTCCAGCGGGGCCGAATGGGTGTCCACGAACGCGGGCGTGAGTTGGTCCAGAAAGGCGCGCCGCACATACAGCAGGCCGGTGCCGCGCGGGCCGCGCAGCGCCTTGCGTCCGACGCCGGTCAATACATCGCAACCGACCTCTTGCACATCGATCGGCAATTGACCGACGGCCTGCGCCGCGTCGATAAAGTACGCAATGCCATGCTGGCGCGCCACGCGGCCCACGGCGGCGGCGGGGTTGATCAGGCCGCCGTTGGCGGGCATCCACGTCAGCGCGATCAGGCGCACGCGTTCGTCCACCATGTTGGCAAGCGCGTCGGCGTCGACGCAGCCGCTGGCGTCGGACGGTATGGTTTCCAACACTGCCCCAGCCCGTTCGGCGTGCAGCCGCATTGTCGCCAGGTTGCCGCCCCATTCATGACGGCCGACCAGAATGCGGTCACCGGGCCGCCAGGCTGGTAAGGCGGCGAATGCCCCGCCCCAACCGCCGGAATTGCCGGTGGTCAGCGCAATTTCTTCCGGGGAAGCATTCAAGAGGCGCGCAGCCAGAGTGCGTGCGCTTTCGGTCAGCGCGCGGGACTGCACCCCTGCCTCCATCGGCCCTTGCATCGCTTCGCGCATCAAGTGCGCGTGGATGGCATGCAGCGTGGCGGATGACGGTAGCGACGAGCCGGCGTGGTTGAAGTGCACGCTGTGTGACGCGCCGGGCGTGCGGTCGCGCAGCGCCTCGCGGTCGGCGGAAGACAGGGGGGCAGACATGGGCGTTCCTGAATCAGGCGGGCGTCAAGGCGATAACGGCTTCCACTTCCACCGCTACACCTTGGGGCAGCGAAGCCACGCCGACAGCGCTGCGTGCGTGGCGGCCGGCATCGCCGAACACATCCACCATCAGGTCAGAAGCGCCATTGGCGATGGCGCTCTGGCGGTTGAAGTCGGGCGTGCTGGCCACGAATACACCCAGGCGCACGACGCGCGCCACGCGGTCCAGGCGGTCGCCAGTGGCGGCGGCGATTTGCGACAGGATGCCCAGGCCCGACAAGCGCGCGGCTTCGACGCCGTCAGCGTCGGACACCTGGTTGCCCAGCTGGCCCAGGTATTGCGGCTTGCCGTCCTTGCGCGAGATTTGTCCGGAGATATAGAGCAGGTTGCCGTCCAGAACGAAGGGGACGTAGTTGGCGGCGGGGCCGGAGGCGGCTTCCAGGGTGTAGCCCAGTTCCGCGACGCGGGCAGAGATCGAACGGGTCATGTTGATGCACCTTCAAAAAGAGGGGGTAGCCCCGATGCTATCGGCGGCAGCGCTGGCTGACCAATCAATTCTTGCGCATCATGCATGAGTAAAACTAATGCGTGTCACTCAAGGCCGCGGTCTCGCGCAGCCAGTCTTGCAGAGCCTTGGCGGCCGGGCTGAGCGCGCCGCGTGGTGCGACGAACCACCAGCCGATGCGCGAATCTTCCAGCACGGCGTCGGGCAGCGCCGGCACCAGCGCGCCGCTGGCCAGGTGCGAGGCAATCAAGCGGTGGCGGCCCATGGCCAGCCCCTGGCCCGCCAGCGCGGCCTCTACCACGATGTTGTAGTCGTGCAGGCGTACGGTCTGCGCGCGGCCCAGGTCCATGCCATAGTGGCGCGCCCAGGCGTCCCATTCAAACGGTTGCTTGGCATGCGAGGTCAGCAGCGGATGGCGCAGCAGATCGTCCGGCGTGCGCGGGCGCTTGCGGCCAGCGATGAGCGCGGGGGCGCACACGACGGACAGCCGCTCAGTCATCAACAGCCGTGACGTCACGCCGGGCCACACGCCGCGCCCGTAGCGAATGGCCACGTCCACTTCCCCGCCCGCCACATCCGCCAGGCCGGTGTCGGGCTGCAATTGCAGGTCGATGCCGGGATGCGCGGCGGCAAAACCCGGTAGCCGCGGCGCCAGCCAGCGCGTGGCGAACGAGGCCAACAGGCCAACCTTCAGCGTGATGCGTGCCTCTGTGGGTGCGCGGATCGCGTCGGTGCCTTGGCGCAGCAATTCGAATGCGGCATGCACCTGGTCGAAGTACGTCTGACCCGCCGGCGTCAACGCCACGGCGCGCGTGCGCCGTTCAAAGAGTGCCACGCCCAGTTCACTTTCCAAGCGCTGGATGTGATGGCTGATGGCGCTTTGCGTAACGAAGAGCTCCTGCGCCGCCAGCGAAAAGCTCAGGCGCCGCGCCGCCGCTTCAAAGGCGCGCAACGAGACAAGGGCCGGTAAAGATCGCGTGGAGCGCATGGAGGTCGACTACGGCAGCAAGAGCTAAGGTGAATGACATGCTACGCGGATCTTGAATGCAAAAAGCCCGCAACCGAAGTCGCGGGCTTTTTAGGGGTACTGCTAGCAATGCGAGTCGAGCGTGCATTGCTGAATTCTTGGCTCCCCGAGCTGGGCTCGAACCAGCGACCTGCGGATTAACAGTCCGTCGCTCTACCGACTGAGCTATCGGGGAACAGGTAGAGGGGCCGAATTATGCACAAATTTTCGGAAGAATGCAAAGCGCCCCGAAAAAATTTGTTCAACCGTGTTGAATCGCCTGCGCCGTGCGGAACAACTGCGGCACGATATCGCGCAATAAACGATCGCTGGGATAGTCGTGGCGCGGCGCGCTGACGCTGATCGCCGCCAGCGGCACGTCGCGCGCATCACGCAGCAACACGGCCGCACCTACCTGGTTTTGCAGCACCTGATCTTCGGTGAGCGCGTAGCCGTCTTCGCGCGCCTGTTGGATCAGGGCGAGCAAGGCGTCCGGCTCGACGACCGTGCGCGGCGTGAACGTGCGGGGCGGCGACTGCCGCAGCGCGTGGCGGATGGCGTCGTCGTCCTGCTGCGTCAGCAACATGCGCCCGCCGCTGTTGCACCAGGCCGGCATGCGCCGTCCCGGCAGCATCTCGGCCAAGGTCAGCTGCCGGCTGGGCAGGCGCAACAGATAGATCATGTCGGCACCGGCCAGCACGCTCATGTGCACGGCCAGGCCGCAACGATCACGCAGCGCGACCAGATGCGGTGCGGCCATCGACACCAGCCGGTCGCTGCGCAGGAAGTAATACCCCAGCTCGACCACGCGCGGCCCAAGGCGGTAGCGGCGCGTCGCTGCGTCCTTGACGAGATAGCCCATGCGTTCCCAGGTGTGCGCAAAGCGCTGGGCGGCACTTTTGCCCAGCCCGGTGAGCGTGGCGATATCGGTCAGGCCCAGCGAGTCCGACGCATCGCGGAAGGCGTCCAGCACGCGCATGCCTTTTTCAAGCGAGGCGACGAACAGCGGGTCGTCGGCATCGGCGGCAAGGGGGGCGGCGTCGGGGGCTTGGCGGGGTGTCATGGCGGGGTGTCATGGCGGGGGGGGCGGGGCTAGTTTCCCCGAATTGTTTGATGGGTCAAATCGAACTATAAAGTTGATTATTCAATACTTTGTATCGCATAGCAATACATGCAGCGTCCATGAGTCTCCCATCTGCTTCGCCATCCCCCGCCGCTTCCTCGTCTTCCCTGTGCGACATGACCGCCGTGCAACTGCGCGCCGAAATCGCCGCCGGCCATGTCAGCGCCCGCGACGTCACGGCGGCGCATCTGGCGCGTATCGACGCCTGCAACCCCAGCGTGAACGCCATCGTCACGCTGGACGCTGAAGGCGCACTGGCGCGTGCCGCCAAGGCTGACGACCATCAGGCTGCCGGCCTTCCGCTGGGCTTGCTGCACGGCCTGCCGATCGTGCACAAGGATTCGTTCCTGACCGCCGGCATGCGCACCACCTACGGATCGCCGCTGTACCGGGATTTTGTTCCCGAGCGCGACAGCCTGATCGTCAGCCGCGAGCGCGCGGCAGGCGCCATCACGCTTGGCAAGACCAACCTGCCCGAGTTTGGCGCCGGCTCGCAAACCTTTAATACGGTATTCGGCGCGACTCGCAATCCCTACGACTTGCGGTTGACCGCAGGCGGCAGCAGCGGTGGTGCGGCGGCGGCGCTGGCCGCGCGAATGACGCCGCTGGCTGACGGCACGGACATGGGCGGGTCGTTGCGCAATCCGGCCTCATTCTGCAACGTGGTGGGCCTGCGCCCGTCGCCCGGACGGGTGCCGCAATGGCCCACCGCCAGCCCGTACAACACCTTGACGGTGGCCGGCCCGATGGCGCGAACGGTGGCCGACGTGGCCTTGTTGCTGGCGGCCACCGCCGGAGCCGATGCGCGCGACCCGCTAGCCATCGAGCAGGACCCCGCGCGCTTTCTGGCCAGCCTGTCGCGAGACTTCAGCGGCGTGAGCATCGCGTACGCGCCCACCTGGGGCGGCTTGCCGGTCGAGCGCGCCGTGTTGCAGGTGCTGGATGCGCAGTTGCCCGTTTTTGCAACGCTGGGCGCGCGCGTGGAAGCCGCCTGCCCCGATTTCACCGGTGCCGACGCCTCGTTCCAGGCGCTGCGCGGGCAGACCTTCGCGGTGGGCTACGAAGCGCTGCTGCGCGAGCACCGGCATCTGCTGAAAGACACCGTCATCTGGAATATCGAACTGGGCTTGCAGCAGCCGGCCTCGGCCGTTGTGCAGGCCGAACGCGACCGCGCCGCGCTGTTTGCGCGCATGCACACGTTCATGCAGACGTACGAATTCTTGGTCGGGCCGGTGAGCCAGGTGGTGCCGTTTCCGGTTGAACACGAAACTGTGAGCCGCATCGATGACACGACGATGCAGAACTACATCGACTGGATGCGCTCGGGCTATTACCTGTCGTTGACGGGGCATCCGGCCATCTCCGTGCCCTGCGGCTTTACCGACGAGGGCCTGCCCGTGGGCATCCAGATCGTGGGCCGCTACCGCCAGGAGCACGCGTTATTGCAGCTGGCGCATGCCTTTGAACAAGCCACGCAACACTGGCGCCGGCAGCCGACTCTGCCCTGTTGAATTTTGCAGCGACTGACTCACACCAACAAACACAAGGGGAAATCCATGAACTCAACCATCGCCCGCACGCTAGCCCTGGCCGTCTTGGCCGCAACGCCGCTTCTGGCGTCGGCCCAAACCTATCCGACCAAACCGATCACCATGGTCGTGCCCTTCCCGCCCGGCGGCTCCACCGACGTCATCGGCCGGCTCTTTGCCGCCAAGCTGGGCGCGCGCCTGGGCCAGACCGTCGTCGTGGAAAACAAGCCGGGCGCGAACACCAGCATTGGCGCGGTTGCCGTTGCCCGCGCCGCGCCGGACGGCTACACGTTCATGATCACCGGCGCGCCGACGTTCACGTTGAATCCGCTGCTGTATACGAACCTGAACTACGATCCGGTCAAGAGCTACGAGTACGTCGCCATCGCGGGCAGCACGCCGTTCGTGATCCTGACCAACCCGCAGACGGGCATCGGCACGGTGGCCGACATCACCAGCAAGTCGGCTGCGCAACCGCTCAGCTTTGGCTCGTTCGGCAACGGCTCTACCCCGCACATTGCCGGCGAATCGCTGGCGCAGCGCACGGGCGCAAAACTGCTGCACGTGCCTTACCGTGGCAGCGCGCCCGCGATGACCGACCTGATCGGCAACCAGATCCCGCTGTCGATCGACACCCTGGTGGCAGGCCTGCCGCAGATCAAGGCAGGCAAGGCGCGCGCCGTGGCGCTGACGGGCAGCGCCCGCTCGTCCCTGGTGCCAGACGTACCCACCGTCGCGGAAAGCGGCGTGGCCGGCTACGACTTCGAAACCTGGTTCGGCGTGGTCCTCCCGCAAGGCACGCCGGCCCCGATCGTCAGCCGCCTGTCCAAGGAAATCCAGGCGGTCATGACGGAACCCGACACCCGCGCCAAGCTGCAAGACCTGGGCTTTGACGCCACCTACCAAGACCCGGCCGCCTTCCGCCGCAAAGTGGAAACGGAACTGGAGCGGAATGTGGCGATCATCAAGGCGGCGGGGATCAAGCCGGATTGATTCGCCTAGGGCCGTTCTGCACCGTGGACACGTGCAGGGCGGCCGTCAGGTCAATCCCTTATCATGGCACCCAGAAGGTTCGCGACCTCCTTAGTCTTTTCTGGGTTCTTCCATGTCATCGTTCGACATTCAATTGCTGCTCACCGCCCTGGTGAGCGTTTTGGTGCTGGTCGCACTTATTGTTTCGCGCATCCGCATGCACCCGCTGCTGGCGCTGCTGATCGTTTCCATCGGCGTCGGGTTTGCCACCGGCATGGAACCCTTGGCCATCGTCAAGAACCTGACGGATGGCGCTGGCAAGACGCTGGGTGCGGTCGGGGTGGTGATTGCGCTGGGCGCAATGCTGGGCAAGATCCTTGCGGACTCGGGCACGACCGAGCGCCTGGCTAACGCCATCTTGCAGCGCACCTCGCCCCGGATGATTCCGTGGGCCATGACGCTGGTCGCGTTTGTCATCGGGATTCCGGTGTTCTTCGAAGTGGGCCTGGTCGTGATGCTGCCGCTGATCTTCAGCGTGGCGCGCAAGCTGGAAAGCCAGCAGCGTTTCAAGGGGTCGGCCTATGTGTACGTGGGCGTGCCGGTGATCTCCGCGCTGGCGGCCATGCATGGCATGGTGCCCCCGCATCCCGGCCCGCTGACCGCGATTGCCACGTTGAAGACCACGGTCGGCCCGACGATGATCTACGGTTTCATCGCTGCCATTCCCGCCATGATCCTGGGCGGTCCGCTGTATGGCGCGTTCATCGCCCCGCGCATGACGACGCGCCCCGACGAAGCCTTGCTGGAGCAGTTCACGGCCACCAAGGACGCGGCGGCGGGCAATCGGGCGCCGGGTGTCGGCCTGGGCATTCTGGCGGCCCTGCTGCCCGCTCTGCTGATGCTGGTGCACGCCGTGGCTGAAATGCTGCTGCCCAAGGGTTCCAGCGTGCTGCACGCGGCCGCGTTCCTGGGCAACCCGATTGTTGCCATGTTGCTGGGTGTGCTGTTCGCGGCGCTGATGCTGGTCTACCTGCGCGGTGGCGATGCCGAGAAGCTGCGTGAGGGCTTGGGTCAAAGCTTGAAACCCATCGCGGGCATCATGCTGATCATCGCGGGCGGCGGCGCGTTTCAACAGATTCTGACAAGCGCCAAGGTCGGCGACGCCATCGTGCACCTGACGCACCAGTTCGCGTTCCCGCCGTTGATCCTGGGCTGGCTGATTGCAATGCTGCTATCGGTCTCCACCGGCTCGGCCACCGTCGGCATCGTGGGTGCGGCGGGTTTGCTGGCGCCGTTGGCAGGTTCCGATCCCAGCCTGAATCTGCCGCTGCTGGCGCTGTCAATCGGCTGCGGTTCGCTGTTCTTCAACTACGCCAATCACGCCGGCTTCTGGATGGTGAAAGAATCGTTCGGCATGACGATGGGCGAAGCCACCAAGACGATCTCGGTCGTGCAATCGATCGTGTCGGTTGCAGGGCTGGTGATGGTGCTGTTGTTCAACATGCTGCCGGCGCTGGGCTAGCGCGGCGGTGTGTAGCTGAATCAGGTCATCGCATCCGAAAGGTTGCGGTGATTGCATCAAGCGAAGAATTGGTGCCGGTGAAAGGAATCGAACCCTCGACCTTCTCATTACAAGTGAGCTGCTCTACCAACTGAGCTACACCGGCGTGGCATGTCGGAGCATGCGCGGGGACTGCATTGTAATGAAAAATCGCGACGGCCGCGCGTGTCGGCGCGTCGGCGATATCAGCCCTAAGACCCGCTGCAAAAAATAAGGGGACGCCGTGCCATGCACGCCGTCCCCTTGTTGCGGATCGCGGATGCTACTTAACGATGGTCAGGCGCGGACGCTTGGGTTCGTCGTCGTCGCCACCGGTGTCGCCAGGGGCGGCATCGGCGTCAGAGCCTTCGGGGGCGGCGGTGGTGTCTGCCGCGCCTTGGGCGCCCGCTTCCGGCGGTTCGTAGGGCTGCACTTCAAAGCCCATGCCCGCGCCGGTTTCACGCGCGTAGATGGCGCTGACCGCGCCGACGGGAACGTAGACATTTTCGGTCACGCCGCTGAAGCGGGCCTGGAATTCGATGAATTCGTTGCCCAGCGTCAGACGGTTGGTAGCCAGCGTGCCCACGTTCAGTGTGATCTGACCATCACGAACATGCGCGACGGGCACCATGGTGTGCTCGTCGACCTGCACGGTGATGTACGGCGTGTAGCCGTTATCGGTGCACCATTCGTGCAGGGCGCGGATCAGATACGGTTTGGTCGAAGTTTCACCCATCACGCAACCAGCCTTAACGACGCATCACTTTTTCCGAAGGCGTCAGCGCTTCGATGTAGGCCGGACGCGAGAAGATGCGTTCGGCGTACTTTTGCAGCGGAGCCGCGTTCTTGGGCAGTTCGATGCCGTAGTGATCCAGGCGCCACAGCAGCGGAGCAACGGCCACGTCCAGCATCGAGAATTCTTCACCCAGCATGTACTTGTTCTTCAGCAGCATGGGAGCCAGCTGAGCCAGGCGGTCGCGAATGTTCTGGCGCGCGTTGGCCAGTTTCTTCTCGTCGGGCTTGGCGCTGCGGTCTTCCAGCGTCGAGACGTGAACGAACAGTTCTTTCTCGAAGTTGTACAGGAACAGGCGGGTGCGGGCGCGCATGACGGGGTCAGCCGGCATCAGCTGCGGATGCGGGAAGCGCTCGTCGATGTACTCGTTGATGATGTTCGACTCGTACAGAACCAGGTCGCGCTCGACCAGAATGGGCACTTGACCGTACGGGTTCATCACCGCGATGTCTTCGGGCTTGTTGTACAGGTCGATGTCGCGGATCTCGAAGTCCATACCCTTTTCGAACAACACGAAGCGGCAGCGTTGCGAAAACGGACACGTGGTTCCGGAATAGAGCACCATCATGGTGTAAGTCCTTTATTTAAAAACGAAAGGCCAGCGCCTAAATCTAGCAGGCGCTGGCCCCGATTGCCAGACGGGATAGGCGTACTGCCCTATCCTCAGTTGCCGTCCCCTTTTAATAAGGGGACAGCGTGCATGCCTGGCGGGGCGTTGCGGTTAGCGCACGTGTTTCCAGTACGAAGCGTTCAAGCGCCACGTAACCAGGAAGAACAGCAGCAGGAACAACATGACGCCAACGCCGATACGGACGCGCAAGGTCTGGACGGGCTCGGCCATCCAGGACATGAATGCGGTCAGGTCTGCGACGTCGTTGTCGTATGTTGCGACTTGGGCCGGGTTGGCGGCCTTAAATTTGGCATCAAAGGTGGCATGGCCGCGGTAATCAGCTACCGGTTCGGCCTTGACCGTGGAAAAACCTTGAGCATCGTACACCGTCGTGACGCGTTCCCAGGTTTTGGGTGCGCCTTCCTTGGCATCCTTGGCTTCCACTTCGTGCATGGCGATGGTCGTCAGCTCGCGCGGACCCTGCATTTCCCAGAGCGCGTGCGGCATGCCCACGGCCGGGAAAACCAGGTTGTTCCAGCCAGTGGCCCGTGACGTGTCGCGGTAGAAGGTGCGCAGGTAGGTGTAGATGTAGTCAGCGCCGGACGGGCCGGCGTTGACCGATTTGGCACGGGCGATCACGGACAAGTCCGGGGGCGTCGTGCCAAACCACTTCTTGGCGTCCTTGGGTGACATGGCGATGGTCATCATGTCGCCCACCTTTTCGCCGGTGAACAGCAGGCTTTCCTTGATTTGCTGGTCGGTCAGGCCAATGTCCTTGAGCTTGTTGTAGCGCATCGACGACGCGCTATGACAGTTCAGGCAGTAGTTGACGAACAGCTTGGCGCCGTTTTGCAGCGACGCCATGTCGTTGACGCGGTACGGCGCCTTGTCCAGCGGGAACCCGCCCTCGGCGGCGAATGCGGCGGTAGTACACGTGAGCATCAAGGCCACGGCACCAATCAGCTTCTTGATCATGGTTAGTCCGTTATCTGGTGGGGCTCAGTGGGCGTGGAACGTCACGCGCTCGGGCACTTGCTTGAAAGTGCCAAGGCGGCTCCAGACCGGCATCAAAAAGAAGAATGCCAGGTACAGCAGCGTGCCGATTTGCGACGTGATGTTCAACGGCGGACTGGGCGGCTGCGTACCGATGTAGCCGAGCACCAGGAAGTTGACCATGAAGATGCCGTAGATCCACTTGTGCCACGTGGGCCGGTAGCGGATCGACTTGACCGGGGAATGGTCCAGCCAGGGCAGGAAGAACAGGATGACCACCGTGCCACCCATGGCCACCACACCCCAGAACTTGGCGTCGATCACGCGCAGCAGCACGGCCACGACGATCAGGATGCCGGGGATGGCGATGCGCATGACGCCCTTCAGGTTGCTCTTGACGAGCAACGCGATGGCGCCCAGCACGGACGCGCCTGCCAGCACCCACGTGAATTCGTCGGTGGTGGCGCGCAGCATGGAGTAGAACGGCGTGAAGTACCAGACCGGCGCGATGTGCGGAGGCGTCTTCAACGAGTCAGCAGGAATGAAGTTGTTGAACTCGAGGAAGTAGCCGCCCATCTCGGGGGCGAAGAATACGATGAACGCAAACACGAGCAAGAAGCCCGCCACGCCCATCAAGTCATGCACCGAATAGAACGGGTGGAACGGAATGCCATCTTTAGGCCGGCCGTACTTGTCTTTCGGACCCTGCTTGATCTCGATGCCGTCCGGGTTGTTCGAGCCGACTTCGTGCAGCGCCACCAAGTGCGCCGCCACCAGACCGACCAGCACCAGCGGAATCGCGATGACGTGGAAGGCGAAGAAGCGGTTCAGCGTGGCGTCGGACACGACGTAGTCGCCGCGAATCCAGATCGACAGTTCCGGACCGATGAACGGAATGGCTGCGAACAGGTTCACGATCACCTGAGCGCCCCAGTACGACATCTGGCCCCACGGGAGCAGGTAGCCGAAGAACGCTTCGGCCATCAGACAGAGGAAAATCGCGACACCGAAAATCCACACCAATTCACGCGGCTTGCGGTACGAACCGTAAAGCAGCCCACGCAGCATGTGCAGGTACACGACGACGAAGAACATCGACGCGCCGGTGGAATGCATGTAGCGCACGAGCCAGCCCCACGGGACTTCGCGCATGATGTATTCGACCGATTGGAACGCGCGTTCGGCGTCCGGCTTGTAATGCATGACCAGGAAAATGCCGGTCACGATCTGGAGCACCAGGACCAATAAGGCCAGAGAGCCAAAGAAGTACCAGAAGTTGAAATTCTTCGGTGCGTAGTACTCGGACAAATGGGCTTTCCAGGTGGAGGTCACCGGAAAGCGCCGGTCCAACCAGCCCAGCAGGCCTGTCGTCTCGACGGTTTTCTCGCCAGCCATGTAACGGCTCCTTCTCTAATACGTGTGCGTATTGTTTTACTTACGTAATCGGGAAAAAAGCGCGACGCGAGCGTCAGGCCTTGTTGTCTTCATCGACGCCCACAATGATGCGGGTGTCGCTCAGATACTGGTAGGGCGGTACTTCGAGATTATCGGGAGCGGGCTTGTTCTTGTAGACCCGGCCAGCCAGGTCGAACGTTGAGCCGTGGCACGGACAGAGAAATCCGCCTTGCCAGTTGGCGCCCATGCCGCCACCGCCACCTGTCTCGAAGTGCGACGTGGGCGAGCAGCCCAGATGAGTACAGATGCCGACGCAGACGAAGATTTCAGGCTTGCGAGAGCGAGCTTCGTTTTCTGCGTATTTGGGAGTGAAGCCAGGCCGCTTGGATTCAGGGTCGGCCAGTAAAGGGTCCAGCGTTTTCAAGGCGGCGAGTTGTTCGGGGGATCGATGAATGATCCACACCGGCTTGCCACGCCATTCCACTGTTTTCATGGTGCCGACGGGTATATCGCCGATATCCACTTCGACAGGGGCCCCAGCCGCGCGGGCCTTTTCAGAGGGAGAAAATGTACTCACAAGCGGCAATGCCGTTGCGACTCCTGCTACGCCACCCACAGCACAGGCGGTGGTAACCCAGAAACGTCGCGAAGGATCGGGTGGCAGGTTGGGATCAACCGCACCGTCATCATCGTGCACCAGCGTATCCTGACTCATCTTCCTATCCTTGTTGATGCGCCCGCTCTACGAGTAGCATCACTTCTGCGGCATCGGGTTCGCGGGAATTTGTAACAACATAGCAACCGCGTATTATAGCGCCAGCCCACTCACGGGCGTATCACGATGGGAGTGCTTTTATGAGCAAAGCAACTGGTTTCGTCAAAGAATTCCGAGATTTCGCTGTTAAAGGCAATGCGGTTGACTTGGCGGTAGGTGTCATTATTGGTGCGGCATTCGGCAGGATTGTCGATTCGCTAGTCAGAGACATCGTCATGCCCTTGGTCAACTTCATCCTGGGTGGTTCGGTCGATTTTTCGAACAAATTCTTGGTGCTGTCGATGCCTGCCGGCTACAACGGCCCGATGACGTATGCCGACCTCACCAAGGCGGGCGCCAACGTGTTCGCGTGGGGTAACTTTGTCACCATCATCATCAACTTCGTGTTGTTGGCGTTTGTGATCTTCTGGATGGTGAAGGCGATCTACAAGGCTCGCAACAAGCCCGAGGAAGTGAAGGCGCCGGCCGCAACGCCCGAAGACGTGGCGCTGCTGCGCGAAATCCGCGACCTGCTCAAACGGCCGTAAAACAAGCGCCCTTTCGGGCGCTTTTGTATTCTGCTGCTTCTTCAGCCCAGCCCGCATTTATGTAGGGCGTGCGGCGGATTTAGGCGGGGTTGTCGAGGTCGACAAATTCGACCTTGATGCCGAAGTGCTCGGCCACCGCCTGCCCCAGCGCTTGTGCGCCGTAGCGTTCCGTTGCGTGGTGGCCGGCGGCGATGAAGCCCACGCCGGTTTCGCGCGCCAGATGCACGGTGGACTCCGATACCTCGCCGGTGATGTAGGCGCTGACGCCCGCGTCAACGGCGTCGGCCAGCATGCCTTGCGCGCCGCCCGTGCACCACGCCACGCGGGCAAGCGGCTGGTCGGGGTCGCCCACCACAAGCGGCTGCCGGCCCAGGCGCTCGGCCACGCGCGCGCCCAGCTCGCCGAGCGTGCGCACGCCAGTGGCCTCGCCCAGCCAGACCAGATTGTCCTGACCACAGGTTTGCGGGGAGCCGTCTTCGCGGCGCGCGGGCGCAAGGCCCAGCACGCGTGCCAGTTGCGCGTTATTGCCCAGCGTGGGGTGCGCGTCCAGCGGCAGGTGGTACGCATAGAGATTCAGGTCGTTTTTCAGCGCCAGCGCCATGCGTGTGCGGCGCGTGCCGATGACGCGGCGGTCTTCGTTGCGCCACATCCAGCCGTGATGCACCAGCACCGCGTCGGCGCCGCGTTCGACGGCCACACGCAGCAACGCTTCGCTGGCGGTCACTCCAGTGATAATGTGTCCGACTTCCGATCGGCCTTCCACCTGCAAGCCATTGGGGCAGTAGTCCTTGAAGCGGGCCGCTTGCAGGGTGTCGTCCAGCCAGCTGGCCAGCACGTGGGAGTCCACTTTTTTCATGTTTGTCCTATCAGAATCATGCGCCGATATTGGCTGATCTTTGCTCAGGCCGTCACGGTCTGCCTGGGTATTCTATTCGTGGTGACCACCCTGCGGCCCGACCTGCTGCGCCTGGCCGGCCCAAGCGCCGCGCCGCCCGCGGTGGCGGCCGCCAGCCGCCTGGCTGCGGCGCCAAGCACTGCGCCAGTGTCGTATGCGGACGGCGTGGCGCGCGCGGCGCCATCGGTGGTGAACGTTTTCACGACTAAGCACGTCAATGTGCCGCTGGTGCCCTTGCCCGATGACCCGGTGCTGCGTCAGCTGTTTGGCCAGTTGCCGGGCGTGAGCCGCCGCCAGGCCTCGACCAGTTTGGGGTCGGGCGTGATCGTGAGCCAGGACGGGCATGTCTTGACCAACTACCACGTGGTGCAAGCGGCCGATGCCATTGAAGTGGCCTTGAGCGACGGCCGCCGCGATACCGCCAAGGTGGTGGGCGCGGACCCCGATACGGATCTGGCGGTGCTGAAGCTGGCCACGCTGCGCACGCTGCCGACGGCTCCGCTGGCCGATGACCGCAGTCTGCGTGTGGGCGATGTCGTGCTGGCGATTGGCAACCCGTTTGGCGTGGGCCAGACCACGACGCAAGGCATTGTGTCGGCGCTGGGCCGCAATGGTCTGGGCCTGAACACGTTTGAGAATTTCATTCAGACGGACGCGGCCATCAACCCCGGCAATTCGGGCGGTGCGCTGGTGGATGCGCACGGCAATCTGGTGGGCATCAACACGGCCATCTATTCGCAGTCGGGCGGTTCGCTGGGCATCGGCTTTGCCACGCCGATTGAAATTGCTCGCAAGGTCATGGACGAGATCCTGCGTACGGGCGGCGTCAAGCGTGGTTGGCTGGGCGTGGAACCGCAGGACGTCACGCCCGAGCTGGCGCGTGCATTCGGGCTGGGCAAAGACGCGAAAGGCGCGATCATTGCGGGCGTGATGCGCGATGGCCCGGCTGGGCGCGCCGGCCTGCGGGTGGGCGACATCGTGCAAAGCGTCAATGGCAAGCGCATGGGAGATACGGCGCAGCTGTTGTCGGAAGTGGCGCAGCTGCCGCCGGGCCAGCGCGCCACGCTGGGCATCCTGCGTGCAGGCAAGCCCCAGGACGTGACGGTGGTGATCGGCACGCGGCCGGGCAAACCGCGTTGAAGCGGCGCGGCCAGTAGGTCGTTCAGTGATGTTGTGTGCGGCATTGCGCCCGCCGCGTAATCGCAACATCAGTGATCAGGCGATTGAGTGCGGGCGTGTTGTCCGTTGTCGACCATCAGGCGCACCATGGACAACACCGTTTTCTTGGTGCTGTCAGGCTGGCGGCGCAGCAGCACGCAGATTTCCGCGCAATAGCCGTCGATGTCAGGCGGGGCGGCAGCCTCTGGCTCTTGCGCCGCGTCCCGCTCTGACGCGGGCTTGTCCCCCGGCAGCGTGACATCGGCCGGCGGAACGCCGTGCGGGTCGGTTGCGCTGACCACGCCGTCTGTCAGCCACGGGACCCCGGTTTCCAGCGCTTTCGCCAGGCGCAGCAGCGTGGTGCGAGAGGGTGAGTAGCCGTCGGCACGGGTAAGGATGCGATGGATGCAGGACTGCGGCACGCCGGAAATGCGTGCCAGCTGGTTCTGGCTTTGAATGCCGCGCCACCGCATCAGGGCGCGGAGTCTTTTGG
>CAJYKY010000503.1 GCA_913775005.1 uncultured Achromobacter sp. | reverse complement strand
CTTGAGTTCCAGGTCGCGTTCCAATTCCGGCACGCGGTCGAAATGGTCTTCGATGGCGCGCTTGTTGCGGCCCGTGACGAAGATCAGTTCGGTAATGCCCGACGCCACCGCCTCTTCCACGGCATATTGGATCAGCGGCCGGTCCACGATGGGCAGCATTTCCTTGGGCATGGCCTTGGTGGCGGGAAGAAAGCGGGTGCCGAGCCCCGCCACGGGAAATACGGCTTTTCGAATGGCTTGCATGGCGTTAGACCTCTATGCCCGAGCGGCCTCACGGCGGGCCGCCATCTAATAGACTCTTTAGCAAATTGCGTACCCAAAAGGATGAGGGGGGGCGATGGCAACGGCTGTTCGGGAGCACGGCGGCGTTATGGGCTGGACTTGCGCAAGCGCTTTGTAATTTCGTCTGCCGGCACAGCTTTGGAAAAGAGGAATCCCTGCAATTCGTCGCAGCCGGCCTCACGCAGAAAGTCCCGCTGCTGCGCGGTTTCGACGCCCTCGGCGTTGACGGTCAGCCCCATCGAACGGCCCAATGTCACGACCGCATTCACGATGGCCGTGGAGTCGGCCCCTTCGCCGATGTTGGCGACAAAACTGCGATCGATCTTGATCTTGTCCACCGCAAATTTCTGTAGATAGCTGAGGCTGGAATAGCCGGTGCCAAAGTCGTCCAGGGCAATCCGGAAGCCCGCTGCGCGTAACTGTTCAATGGCGCGTTGCACTCGCCCGTCGTCTTCGATGAACACGCCTTCGGTGACTTCCAATTCGATTTGCGCCGGGTTCACGCCGTTGCCGGTGACGAGTTCAATCACACGCGCAGCAAACCCCGATCCCCGAAACTGGACCGGCGACAGGTTCACGGCGATGGACAGGCCCGGCCATTGCAAGGCCGCCTGGCACGCCTTGTTCAAGACCCATTCGCCCAGTTCGACGATCAAGCCGGTGGACTCGGCAACACCGATGAAAACTTGCGGCGGCACGGGTCCTTGCGTGGGATGGTTCCACCGGATCAGGGCTTCGACGCCGACCAGCTGATGCGTTGCGCTATCGATCTGCGGCTGAAAGCACACGCTTAGCTGCCCGCCGTCGGACAAGGCGCTACGCAGGTCTCGTTCAATGACGGCCTTGGCTTTGAGCGATTCATCCATATCAGGCGCGAAGAAGCAGTATTGGTTGCGGCCCAGCGCTTTGGCCTGATACAGCGCGATGTCCGCTTTGCGCAGCAGTTCACTGCGCGTGGCGGCATCGCGGGGCGCCATCGAGATGCCGATGCTGACGCCCACGAACGCGCGGCCGCCCGGCAGATCGAACGGCGCGCGCACGTCTTGCAGGATGCGCTTGGTCAGGTCGGCGGCCGTGGCGTCTGTGGCTTGCGGGATCAGCACGGCGAATTCGTCGCCGCCCAAGCGCGCGATGACGTCATCGGCGCCCAGCACGAGTTTCACGCGGCGGGCGAAATCCTGGATCAGCGCGTCGCCCGCGGCATGGCCCCAGGTGTCGTTGACCTGTTTGAAATGGTCCAGATCCAGCAGCAGCACCGCGCAGCCGGCCTCCTGGCGGCTGCGCACTAGCGCCTGATCGACACAGGTGCCGAAGAACGCGCGATTGGGCAGCCCGGTCAGCATGTCGTGAAACGCCAGATGCTGCGCATGCGCTTCGCTGGCCTTCAATTCGACATGCGCGGCGCGTAGCGCGCTGAGCGTGGCTTCTTGCTTGCGCAACAGGCGGTAGGTGCGCAGCGTCAGCAGCAACACCAGCAGCATGGCGCCGGCCGTCATTGCCGCAACGGCGGGCAGCATGGAACGCCATAGTTCGGATCCGGGCAGGTCCGGCCGCCAGCCCAGATAACCTAGCGTTTGGCCGGTGGACGACGTCAGTGGAGCTTCGCGTTCGTCGGCCGCGTGGGCGTCAGCGCGATCCGGGTGATAGTGCAGCCCGTCGATCAGGTTGTCGCGCGAGAACGACCGCAGAAAATCACCGTCCAGGTAGCGCACGCTGACCAGCAGATGATGCGGCGCCGTGGCCGGATTCGGGCTGGGCGTCTCGCGCGCAATGCGCATCACGCTGACGACCGCGGGTCGTTGCGCCACCCGGGCGAGGTCAGTGGCGTGCACGGCCGCCCCTGTCGTGCGCACCGACGCATCGGTGGCCGGCGCCTGGCCGGGCAGGCGTTCGTGTTCGTTGCTGGGTTGGTCGATGCGCCCGCGCGCCAGATCCACGAAGCGGCGGATGTCCGGCTCGTACGCGGCATACCGCTCGCGCGCCGCCAGTTCGCCATGCACATTGCCGTATAGCGGCGCGTCGTCGGGGCCAAGGATGAAGATCACATCCTGTTCAAACAAGCGATGCAGCCATCCTCCGACGTTGGCGTCGAGCCACGCGGCGTCAGGCTGCGGCTTTGCCAGTTCGTCGACCAGCATGTCCCACAGCGCCACACCCTCTTGCGCCTGCGCCACATCGTCAAGAATGTTGTTGATGGCCTGATGCAGTTCCTTGCCTTGCCGCATGGCCGACATGTCGTCGCTTTTTTCCACCGACAGATGCAGGGAGAAAAGCATGGCGGCAAGAAACACGCCGAACGCCACCAACAGCAGCACAAGCAAGCCCCCGGCCGAGCGCGGTAGCCGGCCGGCCGGAGGACGTTGGCCGAAAAGGCGGCTGGGGAAGGCGAGCATCGGATGTGCCGTCAAGCGCCTGGGGCCGGCCGGAAGGACGGGTCAGCTCCAGGCGCGGGTGTGCCGTCACTTCGTCTTGGCCTGCACGCTTTGTTCCAAGGTCTTGGCGGCCTGCAAGTGCTGCTGCAAGCCGGGAAGCGTTTCGGTGGCGAATTGCTTCACGTCGGGATCCTTGGCGTTTTGCGAGGCCTTTTCAAACAGCTTGACCGCATCTTCATGGGCCGTCACGCCAATTTCGCCCGCATAGGCTTTGTCGAAGCCTTCATCGCGCAGGCCCATTGCCTTCAGCTTGGCACTTTGGACAAGGGAAGGTTCGGTGGGCGGTTCATAGCCTTTGCTTTTGGCCAGCGCTTCCAGCTTCTGACCCACCTTGGTGTGATCGTCGATCATCTTTTGCGCGAACGTCTTGACGTCGGCGTTGCCGGACTTTTCCAGCGCAAGCTTGCTGCCCGCGATTTCCAGATGGCCGGACTGCGCCGCATCGCTGAGAAAGCCTCGGTCTTCGCTGTCAAGCTTGTTGACCGGTGCGGCGGGCGCATTCGGCGTGGCCGGGGTTTGCGCTTGTACAGCGCCGCTCATCGCCAGGACAGAGGCGAACAATGCGGAATGGATTACGTTCTTGATCATGAGATTTCTCCGGGGGTTGATCGGCAGAAGGTGGCCAATAGGGTCTATCACCCGATGAACCCAGCAAATCGCATGCCCGCCACGGGGCGCTGCTTAACGGTCCGGCGGCGGCGCGGCGGGTTCGGTGCGCTTGTGGGCGGTGGCGTCGTACTGTTTCAGGATCGTCGACACGGCCGCGTCGCGTACCGGCCGGCCTTCCAGAAAATCGTCGATTTCGTCATAGGTCACGCCAAACGCGTCTTCGTCGGGACGCAGCGGCGTCAATGATTCCAGGTCCGCAGTGGGCACCTTGGTGATCAGCCGGGCAGGTGCGCCCAGCAAGACCCCCAGCGCCCGTACGCGCCGCTTGGTCAGGCCGCGCAGCGGAACCAGGTCGGCGGCACCGTCACCATGTTTGGTAAAAAATCCCATCAACGCTTCGGCGGCCTGATCGGTGCCGATGACAAGCGCGTTCAGTGCGCCCGCAATGGCGTATTGCGCCACCATGCGCTGGCGGGCCTTGACGTTGCCGATGATGAAGTCTTCCGTGGCGCTGTCTGCGATGAGCAACCCCGAGGTGGTGAGCGCATCGTGCTGGGCGTCGACAGCAGGTTGGATATCGACAAGCAGGCGGTGGTCGGGCGCGATGTATTCCACCGCCATCGCGGCGTCGTCCTCATCGCGCTGCTGCCCATAGGGCAGGCGCACGGCCACGAAAAAAGCGCGCTGGCCACGTTCGCGCCGCCGCTTGACGGCCAACTGCGCCATCTTGCCCGCCACCAGCGAGTCCACCCCGCCGCTGATGCCCAGCACATACCCGGCTTTACCAGTGCTTTCCAACAGACGATCCAGAAAATTCACTCTGTTTTCAAGCGCCTCGGCGACGTGAAACTCCGGTTCCACACCTAGCGCGCGGGCGATGGCGCGTTGTCGGTCTGGCGTCTGGCTGGCAAAGGACATTTGGTGCTCCAGGTGAGGGCTGGGGGGACTTTTGCACTAGCAAATTTTGTACCTGCGTGGCTTGCGCAAGCTCGTCCCGTCTGCGGAACAAAACTTGCTGATGGTGGGCTGGGCGCCTCGGGAGGGTGTACTACCCGACCGGCGCCAGGCGTTTGGTCCACCGTCAGGAATAGACAATGTTGCGCAGGTTGAAAGGCGTTCGGCTACGGCAGATGAATGACATGGCGGCGTCCGCAGGCGGCACCAGCGGGGTTGCGGCTGCGCGGCAGCCAGCGGGCAACGCCGGCGCGGCCTCGGGCAACTCGCCATCCATCTGGGTCGTAGGTGATGTACACGGTTGCTGCGCTTCGCTGGATGCACTGCTGGCCCGTCCGGAGATCGCCGATGATCCGCAATGCCTTCTGTGGTTCGTAGGCGATCTGGTGAATCGAGGGCCCGAGTCCGCCGCCACCCTGCGCCGCGTCATGGCCTTGGGCGACCGCGCAACCGTCGTGCTGGGCAATCATGATCTACGGGCACTGGCCATCGCGGCGGGGTGCACACGACCTGGCAAGCACGACACCATGAACGACCTGTTCAGCGCGCCTGATGCCGAGGTTCTGCTGGACTGGCTGCGACGCCAGCCCCTGATGCATGCCGAAGCCGGCCACATCCTGACCCACGCCGGCATCTACCCCCGCTGGGATGCAGCCTTGGCGCGCA
>CAJYKY010000502.1 GCA_913775005.1 uncultured Achromobacter sp. | reverse complement strand
GCGCAAGGCCACGCGCCGCGTGTCGCAGCTGTATGACACGGTGCTGGCGCCTTGCGGCCTGAAGGTGTCCCAGCATTCGATCCTGATCCACATCGCACGTGCCGGCACGCCGTCGATGACGGACCTGGCGCGTGCGCTGGTGCTGGACCGGTCGGCGTTGGCGCACAACCTGAAGCCGCTGGAGCGCGACGGCTATGTGCGGATGTCGCGCGATGCGCATGATGGGCGCAGCCGCCGCGTGGAACTGACCGATGCGGGGCGCGCCAAGCTCGCTGAATCCAAACGGCTGTGGAAGGATGCGCAAACGCGCTTTGAAGCCGCCTATGGCGCCGAGCGCGCAGCGGCATTGCGGCATGCACTGGCCGATATTTTTTCCGACGAGTTCGCGCTGGCGTTCAGCCGGGGGTAGCTTGTGCTCGATCTGACCCGGGGGGGCGCCATATACGCGCGCCGCATCCTGGGCTAAGCGCTGCGGCTGCACACGCGCGCCGCATCCCTGGCTAAGCGCAGCGGCCGCGCCGCGCGGCGAGGGCCTGCATCAACACGGCTGCCAACACGAACGCCATGCCCGCTGCCTGCGCGGACGTGACGGATTCATCCAGCATCACCGCCGCCAAGCCTACGGCCGACACCGGCGCCAACGCCGTGAACAACGCGGCCTCTGCGCCCCGGACCCGCGCGGCGCCCGCATACCAGAGCAGAAATCCCCCCACGGTCGGCACCAGCGCGTAGTAGGCAACGGCGGCCAGCACGCCGTCGGCCGCAAGCGCCAACTGGGGCGCTTCAGCCAGGCTGGCTAGCGCCGAAAACGCCAGGCCGAAACCCGCCATCAAGGTCGATAGCGCCAGCGGCGGTACAGGCGTTTGCCAGCGTTTGTTGAGCAAGATGAAAAGGCCTTCGCACACGACGGCGCCAAGCAGCATGGCGTTGCCCACAAGCGATGACGCCGTGCTCGCGTCGCCCGCGCCACGCATCATCAGCCAGACACCGATGCTGGCGATGACGATGGCGCCCAAGGTGCTTTTCGCCGGTCGTTCGCGCAGCAACAGCATGGCAATGGCAGCGGACACCAGTGGCAAGGTGCCCAGGATGATGCCGCCGTCCACGGCCGACGCGCGCTGCAAACCGGCGATCAGCAAGGCGGTGTAGCCCACGCTGCCTGCGATGGCCTGCGCGGCCAGCAGCATCCAATCATGACGGCTCAAGCGCGGCAGGCGCGCGCCGGTCATTGCCATCAGCAGCGCGAAGCACGGTAGCGCAAGCGCAAACCGCAGCGCGGTGGCGGTGAAGGGCGGCAGGCCTGTGCCGATAATCTTGCTGGCCACCACCGTGCTGCCCACCAGCACCATGGCTGTTGCCAGATAGCCGTAACCGTAGAGCCGATCTTCGTTGCGCATTGCGTACGCCTGCTTGGGGAAAAGCCGCAAGGTAGCGTGTGCGAGCAAGCGCGGTCTTGAACGAAATTGCAGCAGGCGTCGGTGTCTGCGGCATGAACGGGGGCGTGGTCGCTGGGCAGAGCGGTCTATCGGGGCATGGTTGTTGGGACGGTCTAGCGGGTGCGTGGTGGCTGGACAGCGCGGTCCGTCGGGTGCGTGCTTGTTGGGCCGCGCGCTCTAGCGGGGACCCGCCGCCAGGGCGTAGCGCCGTGGCGACACGCCGTACGTGCGCACGAACAACCGCGTCATATGGCTTTGGTCGGCAAAGCCGCTGGCCACGGCCGCGTCCGCCAGTGCGCAGCCTTGGCGGATCAATGCGCGGGTGCGCAATAGGCGGCGTTGCATCTGATAGGCATGCGGAGTCATGCCCGTCGCGCGGGAGAAGGCGCGCAGCACCTGATAGCGGCTCAGCCCGCTGGCGGCGGCAAGGTCGGCCAGCGACACGGCAGCAGCAGGGTCGTCATCGATCAGGCTGCGCGCATGGCGGATCGCGCCGGGCGTGTGGCGCGCCAAGGCGTCCTCCCGGCCGCGCACGGCCGGGCTGCGCCCTTGCGCCAGGATACGCAGCAGCAAGGCGTCGCAGGCTAAGCGAGAAGTGGCGGACGGCAAGGCGTCGCAGGCTGAGCGCAAAGGGCCGGAGAGCAAGGTGTCGCAGGCTAAGCGGGAATCGCCGGACTGGGCGTGTTCAGGCGCGCCAGTCAGCAAACTCGCCAGCGCCAGCACATCCCGCGCCAGCGCAGGTTGATCGCTGGCGGGATGTTCGAATTCGTAGCTGCGGGCGTGGCCCGCGCCGCCATCTGCGCCAAGGTCTGCTGCCGCTTGCATCACTACGTCCGGGTCCAGATACAGCATCTGCCAGGCGCGTGGGCCGTCGCCAATGGGCGCGCCGTCATGGATTTCGCCGGGGTTGACGCTGATGACGTGGCCGGGGCCGGCCTCGACGCGGCCGCGCCCGCTGTGGGAAACCTGTGCGCCTGCGCGGATCACGCCGATGCCGAATTGATCATGCATGTGACGCCCGAACGCCTGCCGGCTGTGCGCCGCCACGGCTTGCACGCCGGCAAGCGCGCTGCGGACCATTAAGAAGGCAGGATCAGGCATAGGGGGCCGACGATGAGTTCAAACCGAGGGGCGGGATGCTCGCCCAGTATCGCTTGCCGTCGAGCTAGCCATCAAGTCAAAGCAAGCAAGCTAGCCATCAAGTAAGCCGGCAAGAAAGTTAGCCATCAAGCAAGCGAGCAAGCCATCAAGCAAGCGAGCAAGCCAGCCAGCCAGCAAGCCAGCCAGCCGTCAAGCCAGTCAGCTCGCCAGCTCACCCGCCAGCTCGCCAGCTAGCCCGCCGCAACCCGCCTATTGCAGCCCGTTCCAGCGCGCGACGGACGGTTCCGCCGCCGCCCATTTCCACTGCCCATCCTGCTGGCGGCAGATCATGCTGGTGTAGGCGGGCGCGTCCTCTTGTTCAACGGTGAACAGCACTTCGCGGCATCGCGTCAACGGCGTGTCGATATCGCGCACCACCTGGATGCCGCCGCGCTCATTGCTCACCGGCAAGGAATGCTGGATTTGCCATTGCCGGACCTGGCCGATCGGCAGTTCGCCCGCCGCATTCGCCATGACGTTCTGCTGATCATTTTTCCATTCGCGCAGCACGTATTTCACGGTGGCATCCACCGCCGCCTGCACGGTCACGCCAATCGCGTAGCCCGCCACCGGGTTAGCAGTGGCCGCGCCGCTAAGCGTGCCCACCACAGCGCCCGTGGCCCCGCCAATCGACGAGCTTTGACAGCCGCTCAGCCCGATGCTCGCGGCCAGCGCCAACGCGCAAAGACGGCGCGTCACTGCAAGGATCCCCAGCGCGCGGTGGCCGGTTCGGCGTTGGCCCAGCGCCAGGCGTCGCCATCGCGGCAGACGGTAGTGACGTAGAACTCACGCAGCGGCGCTGCACCCGCCTTGTCGGCCGGCGTGTCGATAGAGAACACGACTTCCTTGCACTCCAGCCCCACGCCGCCGATCAGCCGGCTGACCGAGACCTGGCCTTGCGCGTCACTCTCGATGGGCAGTTGATGCTTGACGGACCAGTGGGCCACCGCGCCCACGGCCAGCGGGCCGGCTGCCCTGGCGACGGCATCTTGCTCTTCACCGCGTGTCTTGCGCTGCGCATACGCCAGCGCGGCTTTCGCGCCGGCCTGCACGCCCAGGCCGATGCCGGTGGCGACGGTGGCGTTGTCGGTGACTTTGTTGGCGATAGCGGTGCCGGCGATACCGGCGCCGGCACCCGTGCCTTCGCTCAGCAGCGAGCTGCATCCGGACAGCGTGGCCAGTGCGGCAAGGGCCGTGACGGCGAGCGCGCGCTTCATACAGAGTCGTGCCGTGCGCGGCGTTGCGCGATCTGAGGCCCGCGGCATGGCGAGCAGGGGCGATGCGGAAAACAAACGGCGGACCTTCATCTTCTGTTGCGGGGGAAAGCGCCGAAAGTATAGGAGTGCGTGCGGCGCTTTGGACGCGTCGTTTGCAATCCTTAGCAATTTAGCGGGCGGCGCGGGTGCCGGGCCGTGCAGGTGTCGAGCCGTACGGATGCTGGCCGCCGTGATCGCTGCCCGCGCTACCCCGCAGGCCGCGCGCCCTTCGTGTACACCTCGCGCAGCGCTGCGGCGAACATGGCGTCGACATTGCGGCGCAGCCCATCGGCCCGGGTGAACAGCGAAATGGGCGGCAAGGTCCAGTCAAACGAATACGGCACGATGGCGGCGCCCGCGATGCGCACGAGTTCTTCCGCGATGTCGGCGGGCAGGATCGATACGGCGCGGTCGCTGGCCACGATCATCTCGCCGATCAGTTTGGAGGAATCGCTTTGCACCGATGGCGGCGGCGGCGCAAGGCCCGCTCGCAAGAAAATATCGGCCACCTGTTCGCGGATCGGGCTGCCCGGCGTGCCTAGAATCCAGTCCAGATCGGCCAGCCGGTTCCATTCCAAGCGCGAGCGCCCCAGGCGCGCGGCCAAACGGCGGCTGGCGATCAGGCGCGGCTGCTGGTGGTAAAGCACCTCGAAAACGATGTTGCTCAAATCGACCGACGGCGTGGCCCACCCCACCACCATGTCCAGCGTGTGGTCGCGCAGTTGGCGCAGCAGCGCGGGCCCTTGGCCCTCGTGAATGGTGGCGGTGATGCGCCGCCCCTGCGGCAGCGTGCGGCTGATGGCGGTGGACAGCAGTTGCCCCGACACGAACGGGATGACGCCGATGTGCAGATGCGCCGCATGGCCGGCTGCGACGGCCTCCATTTCCTGCACCAGATGCCCCAGGTCATGCACCAGCCCCCGGGCGCGCGCCAGCACCACGGCGCCCAGCGGGGTGGGCGTCATGCCGCGTACCGACCGGTCAAACAGCGGAACGTCGAACATGCTTTCCAGTTCGGCCAGCGCATTGGTCACGGCGGGCTGGCTGGTGGCCATGTGTTCGGCCACCCGGGTCAGCGACCCGTGCTGCTCGATTTGCAGCAGCAGCATCAGGTGGCGCATCTTCAGGCGCGAGGTCAGTTTCCGGATCACGGCATCCGGATCAAAGGCCGTCATAGACAATACATAAGGTAAAGGTAATGGGACGATATTAAATCCGAATGATCACCTTATGTCTTGGGGCCTAGAATTTTTCCCAGATTCAAACGCAATTCAATCGCCCCTTCAAGACAGCGAGGCACTAGCCCCCATGAACATGCAATCCGACCGCCAGGCCGCCCTGGACTATCACGAGTTCCCCGTCCCGGGAAAGATCTCCGTCGTGGCGTCCAAGCCGCTCGTTAACCAGCGCGACCTGGCGCTGGCCTACTCCCCGGGCGTGGCGGCCGCTTGCGAAGAAATCGTGGCGGATCCGGCCAATGTGTTCCGTTACACCGGCCGGGGCAACCTCGTTGGCGTCATCACCAACGGCACGGCCGTGCTGGGCCTGGGCAATATCGGCGCGCTGGCATCCAAGCCGGTCATGGAAGGCAAGGCGGTGCTGTTCAAGAAGTTCGCCGGCCTGGACGTGTTCGACATCGAAATCAACGAGACCGACCCCGACAAGCTGGTCGAGATCATTGCCGGCC
>CAJYKY010000501.1 GCA_913775005.1 uncultured Achromobacter sp. | reverse complement strand
GCTGCGCGCGGATCATCTCCTCGGTGTCCATGGACATAAGGTTGCGCAAGTACATGCTGGTGGGTTGCGAGAAGCTTTCGTGCACCGAGATGGTCGGGAAGTCCATCGGCAGGCCGCCCGCCAGCATGACGCCGCGCTTGACGGCTTCGATCAGCTGCGGCGCGTTGCCGTGGCACGGGTTGTAGCTGCTGCCGGTGTTGACGATCCCGATGATGGGACGCGCCAGCGCGTCGTCGGACAAGCCCGCGCCCTTGATGAAGGCCTTGCGCAGGAACAGCGAAAAGCCCTTGTCGCCATAGTTCGTCAAGCCACGGGCGACGCCTTGCGCGGTGGCGCTGTCGCTATCGAAGGGGCCCATTGCGGGCTTGCCGCCCTTGGTATCGTCCGTCATTTTCAGTCCCGATAATATTATTGATAATCCAGGTGCAAGATCATATCCAGCCTTTGAAATGCGCGGCAAGCGATTTGTTTTGGCTGATAGATTGATCTGATAACAAGATCAGTCGATAGAAAAATTCTGATTCTTATATCAAATTCTGCCTCCTACACTGGCGCCGTTGACGACCCGGGCGTCCGTGTTATTCCAATATTCAACCCGGCTGGAGAGACCACACATGTCAGACCTGCGTCTGCGGCCGCGCCGTGCCGTCCTGCTTTCCCTGTTGGCCATCTGTGCCGGCGTTTCCGCCCCGGCAATGTCTGCCGATGCCTACCCCGACAAACCCATCCGCATGATCGTGCCGTACCCGCCCGGCGGCGCCACCGACGTGATCGGCCGCGTGCTGGCGCAGGAACTGACCGGCGCGCTGGGCCAGTCCGTCATCGTGGAAAACCGCGCGGGCGCGGCGGGCAACATCGGCGCCGACCAGGTCGCCAAGGCGCAACCGGACGGCTACACGCTGCTGATGGGCGCGCTGACCAGCCACTCGATCAACGCCGCTTTGTATCGTGGCCGCGTCACGTATGACGTGGAAAAGAGCTTCGCGCCGGTCTCCATCGTGGGCACGGTGCCGCTGGTGTTCGTGGTGAACCCGTCGGTGCAGGCCAAGACCTTGTCGGAATTCATCGCGCTGGCCAAGTCCAAGCCGGGTTACATCACCATGGCGTCGGCCGGTAACGGGTCGCCGCAGCACTTGGCGGGCGAGATGTTCAAGCGCACCGCAGGCGTAGACATCCTGCATGTGCCGTACAAGGGCAGCGGCCCGGCCATGACCGACCTGATGGGCGGCCAGGTGCTGAGCATGATCGAAACCGTGCCGGCCGCGCAGGGCAACATCAAGGCGGGCAAGCTGCGCGCCTTGGCCGTCACGTCGCCGCAACGCGTTGACGCCTTGCCGGATGTGCCCACGGCCGCCGAAGCCGGCCTGAAGGACTTTGAAGTCAGCTCGATGTTCGGCATCGTGGCGCCCGCCAACACCCCGGCGCCCGTCATCGACCGCCTGAACGCGGAACTGAAGAAGATCCTGGCCAAGCCGCAGGTGCAGGCCTCGCTGCTGAACCAGGGCGCCATCGCCACCTGGACGACGCCGGCTGACGCCAGCGCGCGCGTGTCGGCCGAACTGGCCCGGTGGACCAAGGTCATCGACGAAGCCGGTGTGAAGGGCGAGTAAACCGAGCGCGATCGGCGCAGATTTGCGCCTTTTATGCCACACGCCAGAGATGCCGCAAGGAATCTCTGGCGAAATTTTTTGTGCGTTGCAAGGATGCGGGGCGCAATAAGGCTTTCAATTCGCGTAAGGCCGGCGCATTAAAGGGCCAAAAAATGCGAGGGATTGCACGCCTTACCAAAACCCCGATGCAATAATCCGTAATACAGCGTTTGATGCACTGCACACGGGTATTGACCCCATTCGGACTAGGCCGTAATGTTCCTCCGGTCCAGCCTTGGACAGTGGGGGGATACCACGATGACTGAGCATCAGGACGAAAAGTCGATCCTGTACACGCATTTCGGTACGCATAGCCCTTATTGGAGGCTGGCGGCTGATAGCGATGCCATAGAACTGGCTGCCATCAAGGGCGCAACGAATATCGCAATGGGGTTGCGCCCGCAGCAGGCCGACACGATCAGATCGCTGACGGGCATCACGTCAAGCGTACGCATCGATATCGCCTTATATGGCGAGATGCTGCGGCTTCATTTAGTTGGCCGCAAAATCAATCCCAATGAATGGGCCGGCACCGCATCGGCCCATTCCGATACCGAGTCCGTCGCAAAGGATCTTGTCGAAGGCTTGTCGTTTGCCGAAACCGTGGTGTCAGAGGCCAATTCGGTCATTGTCATCGTGGACCAGAACGGCCGCGTGCAACGCTTTAACAAGCTCAGCGAGGAATACACCGGCAAGCGCGAACAGGACATCGTCGGGCGCAGCGTGTTCGAAATGTTCATGACGCGCGAAGAGGCCGTTGCGTCGCGCCGCAATATCGCCGAATTCTATAAGCGCGGGCAATCATATGAAGTCGAACGCCTGATCAATACGGTCAAGGGCCCGCGCCTGTTCCTGTTCCGCAATAAGTTCGTCACCAGCGGCAGCGGCGAAAAGCGCGTCTACCTGATCTGCTCCGGCACGGACATCACGGAAGAACGCCAGGCGCAGGAACGCCTGCGCGTGCTGGCCAACACCGACATGCTGACCAATCTGCCCAACCGGCACGCCATCACGGCGCGCCTGAAGGCGGCGCTGGCGGCGGGTCAAGAGGGGCAGGAAGGGCGCGGCGGCGTGCTGTTCCTGGACCTGGACAACTTCAAGCGCATCAACGACCACTACGGCCATGGCTTTGGCGACCGCTTGCTCAAGGCCGTGGCCGTCGCCATTTCGACGTGCCTGTCCGAAGGCCAGACGCTCGCCCGGCTGGGCGGCGATGAGTTCATCGTGTTGCAGGAACAGGCCCAGGCCTGGGAGCTGGAAGCCACGGCGGAACGCATCATCGAGCGGCTGCGCGAACCGTTCCGCCAGGGCTTGATCGAGGTCT
>CAJYKY010000500.1 GCA_913775005.1 uncultured Achromobacter sp. | reverse complement strand
GCAAGATGATCAGCTCGCGCAGCCGCGGCGCCAGCGAAGTCTTCTGACGAATGGCGGTCAGCATGGCTTCCCAGCCTTCGACCACGGCGGGGCTGTTCAACAGCACCTGATACAAGGGAGAAATGCGGCCCCGCGCAACACTGATGCGCGCTTCCAGCGTCGCCAGCTCCTGGCGGGTGCCCGGCTCAACGGGCGCGACTCGGCTTGCACTCATGCTTACTCCGGGCGAATGTTCTTGCGCTGGATCAGCGCGGTCCACTTGTCGCGATCTGCGGCAATCAGCGCCGTCAGTTCCTGCGGCGAGCTGGGCGCGGCCTGGGCGCCGAACTTCTCAAGCTTGGCGCGCACGGCTTCGTTGCCCAGCGCCGCGCGCACGGCCTGATTCAATTTGTCGACGGTGGGGGCGGGCGTGGACGCGGGGGCCACGATGCCATACCAGTTGTTGGACTCGACGCCGGCAATGCCTTGCTCGGCCAACGTCTTCACGTCCGGCAGCAACGGGTGACGCGACGGCGCCGCGATGCCCAGCGGCTTGAGCTTGCCACCCTGGATGTGGCCGATCAGCCCAGGCACGTCGCCAAAAAGCCCGCCACCTGGTTGCCCATCACGTCGTTGATGACGGGCGCGGCGCCCTTGTACGGCACGTGCAGCACATTGGCCTTGCTGGCGTCGGCAAACATTTCCATCGTCAGGTGCGGGATGCTGCCAATGCCCGACGAACCGATCGCCACGGACTGCGACGCTGCCTGCGATTTCTTCACGAAGTCGGCCGCGTCGGTGGCCGGGTTGGACGGGTTCACGACGAACACCGTGGCGTTGTTGACCACCTTGGACACGGGGGCAAAATCACGCACCGGATCGTAAGGCAGGTCTTTGTACAGCGCCGGGCTGATCGCCACCGCGCCCACGCTGGTCAGGAACAGCACGGAGCCGTCGCCCGGCGCCTTGGCCACATAGGCCGCCGCGATGTTGCCATTGGCGCCCGCCTTATTCTCGACGATGACTTGCTGCTTCAGTTCCTTACCCAGTTGCTCGGCCAGCACGCGGCCCACCAGATCCACCGGGCCGCCGGGCGGGAACGCGATGATCAGGCGGACGGGGCCATCGGCGTGCGCCGCGCCCATCGCGGCCAGACTCAGCACGGTGGCCGAAAAGATTTTCTTGAACATGGTGTCTCCTGGTTGAATCGAATTGTTATTGCCTGACAAGGCGGCCTACTGGAATCCGTACAGCCTGGCGGGGTTGTCCACCAGCACGCGTTGACGCAGCCCCGTATCCGGGCAGGCTTCAAAAAAAGTATCGACGAGTTCACCGTCGTCAGGCATATCGGCCGCCACGTTCGGGTGCGGCCAATCGGTGCCCCACAGCGTGCGGTCGGGCAAGGCTTGCACCAGTTCGCGCACGAACGGCACGCCCTCGGCAAACGGGCGCTTGCCCTGCGCGATGCGGTCAATGCCCGACACCTTGACCCAGGCCTGCGGCACGTCGGCCAGGCTCAGCAAGGCGCGCATCGCGGGCGATGTCAGCCCGTCCGCCGCTTTCAGGCGACCCATGTGATCCACCACGAAGGGCACGGGCAAGGTCAACAGGCGCGGCAACAGCTCGGGCAGCATGGCGCCATCCACATGCAGGCACAGGTGCCAACCCAGCGGGGCGATCAGCGCCACCACGTGATCGAACACGGCGGGGTCCGGCGCCCCGCCCAGATGCGGCACGAAATTGAATCGCGCGGCGCGCACGCCGCCGTCATGCAAGGCCTTGACGCGGGCGGCGGTCGCATCGGCGCCCAGCAGCGCCACGCCGCGATAGCGGCCGCCGCTTTGCGCCAGCGCGTCCAGCAAGGCGCTGTGGTCAGACCCATGGCAATTGGCCTGCACGACCACCGCGCGTTCGATGCCCAGGTGCGCATGCAATGCCGCCATGGCGGCGTACGGCGCATCAGGCGGCGTGTAAGAGCGGCCTTCAGCGTAAGGAAACACGTCGGCCGGCCCGAACACATGGCAATGCACATCGCAGGTGCCGGGCGGCAGCGCATGGCGGGGACGCGGGGGAGACGCAAGCGGAGGACGGCAATCAGGCACGGCGAGATCCAACGATGAAAGCCACATCGTCCCGGATTGCGAGCTGCATAACAATGCTATATCTTTGATTTCAGATATAGATAAATTACATATCCTGATTTCTCTTCGCGGACTGTCGCGCCCCACATGGACCTCAAACAAATCGAATATTTCGTCCGCGTCGCGGAAAGGCGCAGTTTTTCGCGTGCGGCCGAAATGCTGGACGTGGCGCAACCCACGCTCAGCCGCCAGGTGCGCCTGCTGGAAATCGAACTCGGCCAGCACCTGCTGTACCGCAACGGCCGGGGCGCCGAGCCCACCGAGGCGGGCTTGCGCTTTCTGGAACACGCGCGGGCGCTGCTGACGCTGGCCGAACGCGCCAAGGAAGATTTGCAGACGCTGCGCGAAACGCCCACCGGCAAAGTGGTGGTGGGCTTGCCGCCGCGCATCGCCCGCGTGCTGACGCCGC
>CAJYKY010000499.1 GCA_913775005.1 uncultured Achromobacter sp. | reverse complement strand
GTTCAGGGATTCGACCGCAGCCTTGTCGTGCGGAATGAATACCTTCAAACGGGCCGCAGCCAGCAAGGCGGCATCCACGCCCTGCCCTTCATGGCCAAACACCCAGGCGCAGCGTGCAGGCAGCCGGCCTTCGTAGAGGTCTTGCGCACCGTCCAATGCGGTGGCGACAAGCGGCACGCGCAAATGGGGCAGCAGGCTGTGAAGATCCACATGTTCGTGAATCTGAAGCGCAAAATGCGCGCCCTGGCCGCTACGCAGTACCTTGGGCGACCAGGCGGCGGCCGTACCGGTGGCCAGGAACACGCGCTTGATACCAGCGGCCGCGCAGGTGCGCAGCAAGGTGCCCACATTGCCGGGATCCTGAATGCGGTCAAAGAGCACGCAGTTTTCATCGATGTTCGCAGGCGGCTCGACGGCGGGCGGCGTCACCAGAAATGCCACGCCCTGCCCGCTTTCCACGCTGGCAAGCGACTGCATCAACCGCGCGTCCAGCGCCAGGCAACGCGCGTCAGGCACCGCTTGCGCCAATGCCGAGATGTCCGGCTGAGACAGACGGTCGATATCGAATACGGCCTGATCCGGCGGGCCGTAGTGTTGCAGCCAGGCCTGGCACAGATGCACGCCGTCCAGCAACACGGGCGCGCCGCGCTTGCCGGCCGTACCGGCCAGTTTGGCCAGCGCCTTGACCGCGGGATTGTCGCGGGAACTGATGTGCTTCATGACACGAGGCCGAATGCCTTGATGGGCGCAAAACTGCGCCGATGTTCTGCGCAAGGGCCGTGTTCGCGCAGCATCTGCAAGTGCAGCGCCGTGCCGTAGCCCTTGTGCTGGTCAAACGCGTATTGCGGGTACAGCGTGTGCAAGCGGACAAGATCGGCATCGCGCGCGGTCTTGGCCAGGATGGACGCGGCCGAAATGGCTGGCACCAGCGCATCGCCCTTGATCACGGTCTGTACCGTGCACGTGAGCTTGGGCGCCTGGTTGCCGTCCACTAACGCCAATTGCGCAGGCGTAGACAAGCCCTGCACGGCGCGCTGCATCGCCAGCATAGTGGCGCGCAGGATATTGAGCGTGTCGATTTCATCCACGCTCGCGCTGGCAATGCACCAGGCCAACGCATGTTGCTTGATCTGAAGCGCCAGCGCTTCACGCGTGGCGGCTTTCAGCACCTTGGAGTCGGCCAGTCCGTCGATGGTGCGATCGGGATGCAGAATAACGGCCGCCGCATACACGGCGCCCGCCAGCGGGCCCCTGCCCGCCTCGTCCACACCCGCTGTCACCAGCGCCGGTTGGATCGGGGCCGCGAACAGATCAGGCTGCTCCACCTGCCACCTCCAAGATCGCCTGTGCAGCCAGCGCAGGCGTATCGCGCAGCAATTCCTGGTGCATGGCGGTAAAGCGTGCCTCGACGCGGGCGATCAGGGCGTCGTCGGTCAATGATGCCCAGGTGGCCTCGGCCAGTTTTTCCGGCGTAGCGTCGTCCTGCAACAATTCGGGGACGGCGAAATCGCGCAACAGCACGTTCGGCAGGCCCACCCACGGCAGGTACGGGCGCTGCTGCCCGGACTTCCACGACATAATCCGCCGCATCCACGGCGACAGCACGTAGGAAATCACCATGGGACGCTTGTACAGCGCCGTCTCCAGCGTTGCCGTGCCGCTCGCCACAAGCACCGCGTTGGACGCTTCCATCACCGACCAGGCCACAGGCGCCTTGCGGTCGCCGCCCGCGCCGTGCAGATCGTCGGCCGTGACGCAGCGCAGACCCGGCACCGGATGTTGCGCCAGAATGGCCTGGAACTCCGCACGCCGCTGGTCGTTGACCATGGGCACGATGCATTGCAACGCTGGGTCTTTTTTCAGCAGCAGGCGCGCCGCTTCCAGAAAGCGCGGCGCCAGCAAGCGGATTTCAGACGAGCGGCTGCCGGGCAGAATGGCCAGCACCCGCGCGCTCTGGTCAATACCCAGCTGCGCGCGCGCAGCAGCGCGATCGGGTTCCATGGGAATAGCGCCGGCCAGCGGATGCCCCACGTACGTCACGGGGATCCCTTCCTTTTGGTAGATCTCTTCCTCGAACGGGAACAGCACCAGCATGTGCGATACCGATTCGCGGATCTTGTGAATGCGTTCGTAACGCCAAGCCCAGATGGAGGGTCCGACGAAATGCACCGTAGGCGTGCCCGCCTGACGAAGATTGTGTTCCAGCCGCAGATTGAAGTCGGGCGCGTCGATGCCAACGAACACGGCGGGCGGCTCGGCCAACCAGCGACGCTTGACGTCGCGATACGTGCCAAGCAGGCTGGGCAGGCGTTTCAGGGCGTCGACATAGCCGAACACCGTCAGCGCGTGCATGGGATGCCAGGCGTCAAACTCGCGTGCCTGCATTTGCGGCCCGCCGATGCCTTCACAACGCACCCCGGCGTCGCGCGCTTGCAAACCGGCAATGATGCGACCGGCCAGCAAATCGCCCGAAGGCTCGCCGGCCACCATGCCGATCCGAGTGTTCATGGGCGAATGATGCCGCGCGATGCGACGTCAAGAAAATCGAGCAGCGTTTGCAGATGTTCGGCTGCTTCGGGGATCTCTTGTTGGCGCTTGCGCAATTGGGCGCGCGCCTCGTCCAGCGGCAAGCCGCGGCGATAGATGATCTTGTAGGCTTCGCGCAGCGCGGAAACCATCACCGGCGTGAAACCGCGGCGCTTCAGGCCTTCAACGTTGACGCCCACCGGACGGCAGGGGTTGCCGGCCGCCAGCACGAACGGCGGCGAATCCTGCATGAGCGAGCTATTGCCGCCCGTCATGGAATGCGCGCCGATGCGCGAAAACTGGTGCACGCCCGTCAACCCACCGATGATGGCCCAATCGCCGACATGGACGTGGCCGCCCAGTTGCACCGCGTTGGCCAGAATCGTGTGATTGCCGATATGGCAGTCATGCGCAACGTGCACATAGGCCATGATCCAGTTGTCATTGCCCAGCGTCGTCTCGCCGCCATCCTGCGTCGTACCCGTGTTCAGCGTGACGAATTCGCGCACGGTATTGCCGTCGCCAATCGTCAGGCGCGTTTTTTCACCGGCGTACTTTTTGTCCTGCGGCATGCCGCCGATCGAACAATAACGGTAGAACCGGTTGTTGCGCCCGATGGTGGTGACGCCATCAACCATGCAATACGGGCCGATTTCCGTACCCGCACCGATGGTGACGTCAGGCCCGACCACCGCGAACGGACCGATCACGGCGCTCGGGTCGACTTTGGCCGCCGGATCAACGACAGCGGTAGGATGGATATTTCCTGCCATTTACTCTTCCAGGCTGCGGATGGCGCACATCAGCTTGGCGGACGCCACTTCCTGTCCGTCGACCGTGGCACGCGCGGCGTATTTGCAGATGCTGCGGCTCAGGCGTTCGGCTTCAACTTCGATGCGCAATTGATCGCCCGGCACAACGGGGCGGCGGAAACGCGCGCCATCGATACCGACGAGGTAATAGGCCGTCTTCGAGCCTTCGCACTTCAGGCCGCCGTTTTCGTCGGTGAACGAGAACAGGGCCGACGCTTGCGCCATGGCTTCAACGATAAGCACGCCCGGCATCACCGGATGGTGAGGAAAGTGACCGTTGAAAAACGGCTCGTTGATCGAGACGTTCTTGATGGCGACGATGGAC
>CAJYKY010000498.1 GCA_913775005.1 uncultured Achromobacter sp. | reverse complement strand
GCATTCCGTCAGGTCCGCTGCAAACTGATCCAGCATTGGGTCGAAATCCGGTTCGTCGGTGCTGTCGCTTTTGATATACCCCGCCACAGCCCCGGACACCTTCAACAACGACGTGGCCGCCACGTCGCAGCTGTTGAAGGCCTGATAGTCTGGCGCGCTTGCGCTTTGCCCGGCCGTCTTGCGCCATTGGGCCAGGGCTTGGTCCACGGGTGCGTAGACCTTTTTGTCCATGGCTTCACCCAGCGCCTTCGAGCGGCCGCTTGAGTTCTCGCCCAATTCAATAAAAGTATTCAGACCCGACACCACGGACTGGTGTAGCGCCATGGCGTCGCTCTTGGCGTCAGCCCACGCGGCACCGCTGGCAAGGGCGAAGGTCGCGGTGAAGACGATTTTTGATGTGGCTCGCATGGGGGCTCCTGCGTGGATGGATCAACCATATTCCAACTGATAGAAACTCTGGCTGGCGATCAGCGTCGCGCCGCAAGACGTGCGCATGCCTTCCAGCGCGGTCATGCGGTCAGAGCTGACGTTTTGCACGCCTTCAACGATGGTGTGGGTGTCGCCGCATTTGGGGCAGGTGACGCGGTCGCCGACGCGGGCCATGGGTTGGCCGAAGATGACGACGGTTTCGTCGCCGGTCACGACGACGCCGCCGTGCGAGGTTTTATCGCCTTTGCGGATGACGGAGCGTTGGGACATGGTGTGGGAGATATTTTTACAGATATGTGCCGTCCGGCGCGAGCCGGGCGGGGCCCACCACGAAGGTGCCGTCGGGCGCCATACGCACGGGGCCGTCGCCGCCTTTGTACGTGCCGTCTGGTGCGCGTTGGGGTTTGCCGGCCACATAGGTGCCGTCGGGCGCGCGGGTGATCGGGCCTTCGCCGCCGACGTACGAGCCATCGGGGGCGCGGCGCGGTGTGCCGGCTATGAAGTGTCCATCGGGCAGCATACGGATCGATTTCGACGTCATGAATGCTCCTTGGTAAGAGCGCAAATCATAGCGAAGCATCGTGATGCGCCTTGTAATAGGACGTGTCATCTTTGAACGTTATACGTAAGCCGTTGTGGGATGATTTGCGCCTACTACCGACCTACCGCCTATGACTGACATCAACGCCTTGTTGCAACCCATCCCAGGTGACGCGCCGTGTGGCGTGGACCTGGTGTTCTCGCCTGAGTTCGACGCCATTCGCGAGGCGCGTCGGCATGATGATCCCCAGCTCGATCAGGGCGATTGGGTCATCGATCTGAAAGAGGCGGACTGGCCCGAAGTGGCGCGCATCTGCACGACCGTGCTGCGCGACCGCAGCAAAGACATTCGCATTGCCTCGTGGCTGGCGGAAGCGTGGGCCAAGACGCGCGGGTTCGCGGGGTTGCGAGACGGATATCTGCTGATCGATGGCCTGTGCCGCAATTATTGGGAAGGCCTGCACCCCGTGCCGGAAGATGGCGACGTGCAGCAGCGCGTGGGGAATCTGGCGTGGCTGCTGTCGCGTTCGCAGCAGCTGGTTGGCGAGATTCCGCTGACGCAGGCCGACGGCGCGCGTTACGGCGCGGTGCTGTGGGAAGCCGCCAGCCAGTTGGCCAATGCCGTCAAGCGCACGCCTGACAACGCCAATGAATTGACGCGTGGCAAGTTGACGCTGGACCGTTTCGATGCCGCGCGGCGCGATACGCCGCCGTCGTTCTATTCCGAGCTGGATGCGCAGTTGGACGGCTGCACGCAGGCGCTGGATCAGCTGGAACGCACGCTGGATGAGCGGCTGGGCGATGAAAGCCCGGCGTTTTCGCGGGTGCGGGAGTCGCTGCGCAATGTCACGGAACTGGTGCACCGCTTTGCGCGCGATGCCGGCCTGCTGGTCCGTGCAGACCGCGCTGACCCGCAGCCCGTGGCGCCGTCCGCATCCAGTGCGCCTGCCGTTCCCGTTCGAGTGGAGCCTACCTTGCCTGCCGCTGACCATTTTGCTGGCGCAGACGCGCCGCTGCACGCTGCAACGCCTGCCGCTGCGCGCGGACCGATCCAGACCCGCGAACAGGCCTTGGCGCAATTACGCGAAGTGGCGGATTTCTTTCGCCGCACCGAGCCGCACAGCCCGGTGGCTTACCTGGCCGACAAGGCGGCAAGCTGGGGCGAGATGTCGTTGCACCTGTGGCTGCGCACCGTGGTCAAGAACGACGAAGCCCTGTCTGGGCTTGAAGAGTTGCTGGGCATCAAGAAGGCGGGCGACGGCAATTGATCTGCCGCGCGCTCTGAGTTTGACGCCCAGAGCGCCCGCCGTCACCCTTCACCCGCCTAACGCGCCGCCCGGAACTCAATACGCCGGTTCTTCGCCCGGCCTTCGGGCGTCGCATTCGTGGCCACCGGCTGATCCGGGCCCGCGCCCATCGCTTCAAAGCGCGACGTGGGCAAGCCCTTGTCCACCAGATAATCCCGCACCGCATCCGCGCGCGCCTGGCTGAGCGCCAGGTTGGTGCTTCGGCTGCCTGAGCTGTCGGTGTGGCCGATGATCTGGATCTTGTCGGCGCGCAGCTTCGGCACGGCATCCGCCACGCGATCCAGCAGTTCACGGCCGCGCGCCGTCAGGCGCGTGCTGCCCGTCTCAAACTCCACCACGCGGTTGCTCAGCAGGTTGTCCAGCACATCCTGCTCGTCCTTGTCGGCCGACACGCGCAGGCCGTTGACGATCTTGTACGTGGGGTTCAGCGACGTGGCGAAGTTGCTGGCGATCTGTTGGCGCGAGGCTTCGTTGTCGACTTCGCCGCGCAGACGGATCTGCGTGCCGTCGATTTCCAGCTGGCCACGATTGATCTGCTTGAGCGGACTGTCCAGCAGTTTGCCCACATGCTGGGACCAGTTGGGCGGCGCGACCACGCCGCCCACGTCGATGCGGTCGATCACGTTGCCCACGCCATACACCTTTTGCAGCCGGGCCAGCACATCGGCCTTGGTGGCCTCGTCCGGCACAGCGCCGCTGGCGACCACCTGGCCAGGCTGGGGAATGACGTTGGCGGGCACCACCGTGGCGGCGTCCTGGGCGTGGGCCGCGAACGACAGCGAGGCGGCCAGGACCAAAGTAAGCGTGCGCATGTCCTAGGCTCCGATGAAAACTTCGCGGAACGTTTCCAGCGCCTGGCGCAAGGAAAGCCGCGGTTGATCCAGATAGCTCGACAGCTTGGCCAGCCCGTGGCTGGCGCTGACGTGCTCGCGCACCCAGGGCGCGTCTTCCAGCACGATGTAGTGCTGCGACAAGGCCTGCGGCGTGGACAGCAGCGTGGCCAGCGTACGCGGCGAGGCGCCACGGAAGCCCACCACCAGCCGGTGCTTGCCCGCAATGCGCCCGATGAAAAGCGCGATCTCGAAATCGGCACGTGTCAGGAATGGCGCGATCAGCGTCATCCAATAGCTGGCCACAAGATTGATGTAGAGCGGGTCATCGGGCAGCGGCAGCGCAAGCCCCGTGTCCAGCTGCGACGAACCGCTGGACATCACCGGCGCTAGCAGAATGCCCAGTGCCAGCACGATGTCGTGCACGCTTGCTGCGTGGCCGTTGCCGCGCAACATGGCTTCCACGCGTTCGATCGTCTGTAGGTCGATGAAGGCGTCAAAGCCGTCGTCGGCCGCCGTGCGGATCTCGCCTTCCAGATCGTTCAGCGTTTGCAGCACGGGGGCGGGGTCACCTGCCTGCATCAGCTGCGCCGCCGCGGTGCCCATGCGGTTCCACATGCGGCTGAAAGCCAGCGGGCTGCGCGCGATGAAGTCCAGCGGACGCGACACTTCCACCGACGTGGCGGTGATGAACGGAAAGCGCCGGCCCGACTGGTCGCGACTGGGCTGCAAGTGGCCGGCAATGGCCAGCTTGCCGCGCGAACCCAGCACCGCGAAGGGTACGGGCTGCGCCTCGTCGTACAGCGTCTTCCAGTGCGGGTCCTGCGCCAGCACCTCCATGGTGTTGGCCACCCACGCATCCAGCGTCGCCATCAGCTGCGGGTGCGAGGTGTTCTTCACGAAGTCACCACGAGACGGAATCTTGCCAAAGTAGGCCGTACGGAACATGGGAGACTGCGGGTTGCTCATTGCTGCGCTCCGGCAGGCGTCGGGGCGACGGAGGGTTGAGGGGATGCGCCCGCCACCGTGGCGGGCAGACGCAGGTTGCGCAGGCCTTGGCTGCCGGGTTCGGCGCCGCCCGCGCTGGCGGCTTGCGCATTGCTGATGATGCGCAGCCTGACCGGCACGGTGATGTTGGACTTGCTCCAGCTCATCTCGAAGCTGCCATCCGGATTGGGCTTGCGCTGCGAACCCGAGATCAGGCGTTCCAGGCCGAAGCGGCCCGGCTCGTTGACGATCTCCACCACGGTGCCGTCAAACGCGGTGGCCGTAATGCGCGCGCCCGGTGCGCCTTGCGCGTTGGGCCAGACGAAGTTCACCCATTGCGCCGGCGTGTTGCGGTAGCGCAGTTGCTGGCCGTCGATCTCGATGGTGTATTCGGTGACGCCGCTGGCGGGCTTGGGCTGGATCTGGAACAGCGTCTGCGGCTGGCTGGCGGCGCCCGATCCTGCCGCGCCGCCGGACAGCGGCGCGACCCACTGCGCGAAGTTCGCCGTGAAGGATGGTTGCAGCTCAATGCCCATGTCGCCCCAGGTGCGCGCCGTGAGGATGTCACCGCGCCGCACCGTCAGCGGGCCCAGCGTTTCGTTGACGTACTTGGCGATGCTGCCTTGCGGGCCGAACACCTGTCCGATCTCTTCACCGCTGGCCTCGATGCCGGCCTTGGTCGAGAACGGATACTTCTCGGCCAGCGTCTGCGTGAAGGGCTGGAACACTTGCGCGTTCCACACCTTGTTCAGCTCGGTCTGCGCGGGTTGCATTGCCACGGCATAACCCTGGATCAGCGGACGCACGAGTAGCGGGCGCAGCGTTTCGCGCTGGGCGGGCGTCAGGCCCGCCAGCATCTGTTCATCCACCAGCTTCAACGCGTCGGCCAGTTCCGATTCCTTGCCTTCCAGCGTCTGCCGCATCAAGAGCAGCGCGCCGGGGCCGGGGTCGCCCTGGTTGTTGATCAGGTTGAAGCGCGTGCGGATCTTGGACAGCGCGTTCATGTAGTTGCCCAGCAGCGACTGGTTGTCGCGCGTGACCACCAGACGTGCCACGTCGGAGAACTCGCGTCCCACCGGCCCCATCGGAATCTGTTCGCCGCCGGGCGCCACTTCGGTGGGCTTCGGTTGACCCTGGCGCAGGATCACCCGCTTGAACCACGCGACCACACCTGTCTGCGCCTGCGAAATGCCGGTGTTGATCAGCGACGGGTTATCCCAAGAGGTCTGCTCATACGTCGTGTTGATGAGTTTGACCAGCGGCGAGTTCTGCGGATCGCCCAGGCGGTTCATGCCCTGCACGGCCTGATCGAAGCTCGTGAAGGGCTTGATCGTGACGCCGCGCAGCATCTTCTGCCATTCCTGCGCGTACTCCGTCTTGTACATCGTGGCCAGGCTCTTCTGGATCTGCTCGGGGCTGCCTTCCAGCGTCAGGTCGTCGCGCGCATTCACGCCCAGCACCCAGTCGCTGGTCTGCACTTCACGGCGGGCGGCTTCGCCAATGGCCGGTTCGATGTATTGCTCCCACGCTTCCCGCGTGAAGGTGCCCGGCACGGCGTAGCTGCCCGCGACCACGGCGGCGTCGGCTTCGCCCATGATGCGCGCCACCGTCATGGCGGGGAAACGCGTGGCGGCGCGCGCCTTCAGCGTGGCATAGGCGCGTTCGCGTGCCGGCATGCCTTGCATCACGCTGCGCAGGTTGCCGCGCGTGCGTTCCACCATGGCCAGGTTGGTCTCGATCTGCGGCCAGTCGCCGTCGGCCGCGCGCGCCACGTAGAACGAGATCAGCCGTTCTGCGCTGCGAATCAGCTGGTCGCGCGGCATTGCGCCGCGATTCGTTTCCAGCCAGCCGCGCCAGAAGCGCGTGATCTGGTCAGACAGATGCGTCGGGTCCACGTGTTCGCGGTTGGCCATCATCAGGTACGTCTTGAGCGCGTTGTAGGCGTCATCGACGTTGGTGGGCGAGGCGTCCTGGAACAGCGTGTCGCCCGCGTTGGCGCGCACGGGCTGCGCCTGCGGGGGCGAGGCGGCCGGGCGCGTGCCGTTGGCGGCGGCCTGGGACACATCTACGCGGCCCAGATAGTCTTCCAGACTGGCCTTGACGGGCGCCAGCATGAACTGACGCAGGCCGTTGTAGTACTCGGCCAACAGGCGCTGCTTGAGCACATCGCCCTGGTACAGCCCCAAGCCCAGCGACAGCGGCCGGCTGGCGGAATAGCGGTCCAGCTGTTCGATACGGTCTTGCAGGATCTCCATCGCTTCAAGGCGGCTTTGCAGATCGGTGCGCTCGCTTTGCAGGCGCACGACCTTGTCCAGATCCGCCTGCACGTTGGTGGCCAATTGCCGGTTGCCCAGGTAAGACCAGCTCCATCCGCCCAGCACCAGGCCCAGCGCCAGCACCAGGCCGAAGAAGGTCAGATAGCGCATGCGGATCTTGTTCGGGCTGGCATGCTGGCGCACCAGCTTCTTGTCCGCGAAGATCACGCTGGAAAACAGGTCACGCAGGAAAAATCCGTTGTGGGAATTGACGCTGCGTACCGGCTCGCGCGTGGCCGGGCGCAGGGTGAAGCGTTCGGCCAGCTTGTCGGTGGACGTGCTGCGCGATGCGCCTTCCTGTAGCGCGCTGGTGAAGTAAAAGCCTCGGAACACGGGCTTGTACTGAAATGGATTGGTCTCGAACAGCGTCGACAGGAACGTGCGCAGCGCGGGCTTGATGCCCGCGAACTCCAGCGGAAACGTCAGCAGGCCCGGGGGCAGGGCGTCGCTGCGGCGCAGTGACATCTGCGCGGTGCCCATTTCTTTCAGCCCTTCATACAGCTCGTCAAAGCGCTCGTCGAACAGCGTCAGCACGTCGCGGCTTTCATCGGCGCCGTACGGCAGCGTGGCGCCCCAGACGCGGTCGCGCTCGCGGGTGTCGGCGTCGGCAAAGAACTCGGAGAAGCCGGCAATCAGGTCGGCTTTGGTGAAAATCACGTACACCGGCGCAAACACTTCCAGCCGGTCGGTCAGTTCCTGCACGCGCTGGCGCAGGTTCTTGGCCAGGTTGATGGCGAACTCGGGTCCGGAGTCGGTCAGCTCGCTGATGCTGGCGGCCACGATGATGCCGTTGATCGGCGCCTTGGGTCGATGGCGTTTGAGCAGGTCCAGAAAGCTCATCCATTCGTTGCGGTCTTCTTCATGCACCGAGTACCGGCCCGCCGTGTCCAGCAGGATGCCTTCGGTCGTGAAAAACCAGTCGCAGTTGCGCGTGCCGCCCACGCCGCGCACGGCCGCGCCGTTCTTGTCAGCAAACGGGAACTGCAAGCCGGAGTTGATGACGGCGCTGCTCTTGCCGGCGGCCGGGTTGCCGATGACGATGTACCAGGGCAGCTCGTACAGCGCTTCATTGCCCGAGGTCTGGCCGATCTTCGAGGTCTTGATGGTGCGCACGGCCTGCGTCAGCCGGGTGCGCAATGCGTCGATCTCGCTGCGGTTCGCAGCGGGGCTGGCGGCCGCGCCGGTCTGCACCTGCTGTTCCAGCATGTCGCCCAGTTTCTGATTCGCGCGTCGGGTGCGGCGGCGGCGCCACAGGTAGGTGCACAGCCACAGCAGCAACAGCACGCCCAGCAAGGCGCCGGCCCACACCATGGCGATCTGCATGGTGTCGGCAAACAGGAACAGGAAGACGATCAGCGCAATCAGGCCGATGACCATGAAGGTGCGCGGGTTGGCGAACACGCGAGCGCTCCAATAGCGGAAGTCGCTCATGGCGCTGGAAAATCGAGAAAACAATCCTGATGGGCTACGCATGGTTTTCGCTGTTGTTATGGGGTCAGGCGGTAGCGCTGGCGGCAGGCACGGAAATAAGCGCCGCCGAGCGCAATGCGGGGTCTTGCAGGGTTAGGGTCAGCACGGGTTGTTCGAATTGCAGGCAGGCTTCACCGGCCACGGCCAACGTCAGCAGCGACGCGGCCACGCCCGTATATCCACAGGTGACGCCAAGCGGCTGGCAGTCTTTGCCGGCGTCCAGGTGCGTGAACAGTTGCGACGCGATGTTGATCGGTTCCAGCGGGCGGCTGCCCCGGTGGTCGGCATCGCTGATGACCTGCACCACGCTGTCGGGCGCAACGCCCGCGCGTTGCAGCAGGTCTTGCACGGTGTCGGCCAGCGGCGCCTCGGCCTGCGCGCCGCGCGAGTCGGCCGACTTCTGCCGGTGCAGCACGGGCGACAGCGCGATGTGCAGCGCGACATCTTCGGTGGCGGGACCGAGCAACAGGCCGGCGGCCGCTTCGCCCGGCACGCGGCCTTGAGGATTAGCGTGGGTCAGCAAGGTGGACAGGCCGTCCCAGATCGCTACCTGGTCGGCATCGATATATCCGTCGCCCGCCAGCACGATGCGCCATGGCGCGGCCGCTTGCGCATCTTGCGGGGCGGCGGCCAGCTCGCGCAGCAGGTAGTCGGCGGCCATCGCGTTGCGCGCGAGGTGTTCGGTGATGCTGACGCGGCTGTCGGGCCAGACGCCGGCGGCCACCAGCACCTGCGCGCGCACGCGTTCGCGCGCGGCCTCGGGCCAATCGGCTGACAGAACGAGTTCAACGCGCAGCATCGGCCAGTCTTCATCGCGGGCCGGCACATCCAGGGCGGTGACGTGACGATGCGCATCGTTCGCAAGCGTGCGCGCCACATCGGCCAGCAGCGACGTCACGCGCAGCAGCGCCGTGGCCAGCGCCTCGGGCGGCGCGCCGCGCTCCAGGGCCGCCGCGTACAGCTCCAGGTCGTTCATGTCCGGCACGCGCGCGGCGAAGATGGGAAAGCCCTGCGGTGATTTCAATTCCGCATCCAGCTCGGGACGCTTTTGTTCGGCCAGCGCTTCGGCGATGGCGGCGGTGTTGTCACCGGCAGCGGCGCGTGCGGCCACGGCAAGCACATGCAATTGGGCCAGTTGTGCAGGCGCGTCAGCCTGCGCCACGGGCGCGGGTGTGTCTGCGGCGGGCTTGGGCGCGCGGGCGGCGCGCACGGCGCGGGCGCCAAGCCAGATCGCAGCCAGCACAGCCAGCGGCAATGCAAACAGATACAGCCCGATGTCCACGCCGGTAGGCAGCGTGCGAGACTCTTGCCACCAGATGATGACGGCCAGCCACAGCACCGCGAACAGCGCCAGAATCAACAGGCCCTTTTTCACTACGCGGCCCATTACTTGGCGCCCTCACGCGCGCGCTGCATGACGCCCGGCCGGCGCAGCTCGACGTGGCCGAAGTCCATCAGCTTCCAGCGTCCGCCCCAGGTCAGGCCAACGAGTTCGGCAGTTTCGCCAAACAGTTCGTAGCCGCGCATGGCCCACGGGTCTTTTTCAGAGATGACGATCTTTCCGTCGCGGAAGAACGCGCTGTCGGCGGCCAGACCGAACTGGTGATAGCTCTGGAACGCGCCTGCGTTCGTCACGTGCGTGCCCATGCCCGCGAGTTCTTCTTGCCGCTCGGGGCTGCGATAGCCCTCGATCAGCGCCATTTCGTAGCCATGCTGTTCACGCATGATGCGATACGCCAAAAGCAGGCGCTGACGGAAATCCGCGTCCAGCAGATCCCAGTTACGGCTCGCGCCACCCAGCTTGGGACGCACCAATTCCATTTCGCGCGTCGTGAACGCTTCAGGGGGGAGCGGGGCGGGCGGCGCGAGCCTTTCGCCCTCTAGCAACGCCTGGATGCGGCGGTCGGGACCGGCCGTTTGAGTGCTGTAAACGAATGTGTGATTGTGTCGCATGAGGAAAGCAAAAAGTGACGGAAGCAACACAACTGTCAGGCCGATTGCGACCTGCCAGCGATACCTTCCAACCCAGTCCATCGACGAATTCATGCCGTCACGCAGCACGCCTGCCGTGCCTCCCACCGCACCACCCGCGTGGTTCACGCTACGTGTCGCGCCCCTTGCTACGCCCTGTACGCACGCGCGCAAACCCCGGACTGCACCTTGGCGCAGCGCCGGGAAAAACAGGAGAGCGGAGACGCCCACCGCCAGTAAAAAATACAGGGGCAGTAGCAGTAACAAGATAGGTCCCTCATGTGAAGGCGTAATCTTTTGTTCTATTCGCGCATGAGGCAAGTGATCCGGCGTTGCAAGTAGCGTCCGACCCTTAGGAATCGTAACAAGGAGCAATGATCGAAATAAGGCTATCGGGTATTCTCGGCGGGCTTGGTTACAGGGGGGCTGCACACGCCTCCTGCTGACACGGGAATCCGCATGGCAGAAGACAAAGAAGAATCTCGCCCTACGAAGACCGCGCCGAGTCTGCTCAGCGCCACGGCGTCCTCGCAGGGCGAGGTTGAATCGTCGCGAATACTGGCGGCGCTGGAAGGGCGCGCACCGCAAGCCGAGGTCAAACATCTTGCGCCGCCGCAGCGCCGCGCGGGGCGTTGGCTGGCGTTGGCGTTGTTGCTGGCCTTGCTGGCGGGCGGCGTGACGTGGTTCATCCATGAAGAAGGGGCGGCGCCGATGATGGCGCAAGCGCCCCCGCCCGCGCCCGCGCCTGCCGACGCGTCTGCCGCAAGCCCGCTCTCTACGTTGCCGCAAGCGTCGATCGCTACGTCATCCTCTAGCGACGCGCTGCAATCTGCATTGGACAAGCCGCCTGCGGTGGCCGCCATCGTTGACGAGGCGCCGCCTGCGCGCGATGCCAACGTGGGCCGCGGCGAGCCGGATCCGTTGGGCGAACCTACCAATCCGCTGTCTGTGCTGGCGATGACGCCACCGGCCGCCGCCACCGCTGCGGCTCCCCCCGCGCCCGGGCCCACGCGCCAGGCCGCTGAACAGCAACGCGCGCGTCAGGCCAGCGCCCCGCACGCCAGCAAGCCTGCCAACACCGCGCCGCGCAAGGCCGCCAAGCCGTCGGATACCGATGCCGCGCTGTTGTCGGCATTGATGAACTACGGCCTGCCGCCCGCGTCTCCGCCCGGCACACGCGTCTACAAATCAGAAGGCGTGTTCATGCGTGAGATGCCCGGTTCGCCGCTGGCCGAGCGTTTGAACGCGTGCCGCAAGCTCAGTTTCATTGAAGGCGAGCAGTGCCGCCTGCGCGTGTGCGCGGGGCAATGGGGCACCGCCCCGGAATGCCCCACGCCGCAAGCCAACATCGAACCCTGAAGTCGCATCGCCCGGATCGGGCTGGTGTTGTTAACGTCCCCCTAGAGGTTTTTGCTCCATGGCTGTGAACGCAAGCAACGGCAGTTTCAGCGCTGAGTCCCGTCTTTTCCGGCTGGACGGCGAAGGGGCGTTGTCGTCCTTGCAAGTGGAAGGCTGGGTCGCGCGCGACGGCTTGTCGGCACTTGGCGAAATGCGCGTGGTAGCGCTGGCCGAAGACGCTGCACTGGACCTGAACGATATGGTGTCGCGCCCGGCCACCTTGTGGACCACGTGTGCCGATGGCAGCGAAGCCGGGCGCAGCGGTGTGGTGCGCGCGGCGGAAATGCTGGGCGGCAATGCGGGCATGGCGCGCTATCGCCTGACCTTGGCGCCGTGGCTGTGGCTGGCCACGCAGCGGCGCGAAAGCCGCATCTATGAAAACCAGCCCGTGCTTGAAATCTTGCGGCACGTGCTGGATACCTACGAGGGCTACACGTACAAGGTGTCGGCCGAAGTCGAGACCCATCTGGCGGACTTGCCCGCGCGTCCCTACACCACGCAATACCGCGAAACCGATTACGACTTTCTGTCGCGCCTATTGGCGGAATCCGGCCTGGGCTGGACCACCGTTGAAGACGACAGCGCGCCCGCGCGTCACGCGGTGCTGATCTTTGCCGATAGCCGCACGCTGCCGGAAGACGCGCAATCCGCCGGCGCGGGCGTGCGCTTTCAGCGCGCGCATGCCACCGAATCGCAAGACGGTGTGCAGGCCTTTGCGCGCCGCCAGCGACGTGGCGTAGAGCGTGTCACCGTATTGGCGTGGCATGACAGCGGCAAGCATGCCGTTTCCGGTCAGGCGCTTGCGGGTCCTGCGAGTGGCTCCGACGACGAAAGCGCTGGCCTGGAATGGTTTGAACCCTTGGGCCACGGCGGTCTGCTGAATCAGGCGCACGCGCAATTTCAGGCAACGCTGTTGATGGAAGCGGTGCAGGCAAGCGCCGAGACGTTCGTCGGGCGCGGCAACGTGCGCACCTTCCGCTCAGGCACCCGCTACACCCTGCAAGACATGTCGCCGCTGGGGCCATCGGGTGAAGCGGGCTTTGATCCGGTGTTTGCGCTGGATCTGTTGGAGCAGGTGGGGGTGAACAATCTGCCTGGTCATGAAGATGCGAGCATGACGGGGCAGCTGGGCGCGCTGGATGATTTTCTGTGCTTTGAAGATGAGGCTGAGGCCCAGGCCAACGGCAACGACAACGGCGATGACAGGCATGCGCGCGACGATGCCTTCTTCGATCAAGCACAGCCGGACGCCGCTGTGCTGGCACGCGCGCACGAGGTCGGTTATGCCAATCGCTTCCGCGCCGTGCGTTGCGACCGGCCCTGGCGCGCCACGTTCGCCGCTGCGCGTGGCGCGCGGCTGGCGGGTGCGCCGTCGGCAGTGGGCGTGCATACGGCCATCGTCACCAACGCAGAAGGCGCCACCGAAGCCCAGGGTGAAGACGAGATCTACCGCAATGCGCGCGGCGACGTGCGCGTGCGCTTTCATTGGCAGGCCGACGGCGAAGGCCTGGCAAAAAGCCGCTGGGCGCGCGTGGCGCAGCGTCAGGCCGGCGCGGGCATGGGCATGAGCTTCGTCCCGCGCGTCGGCCAGGAAGTGCTGGTGCGGTTTTTGGATGAAGACATCGATCAGCCTCTGGTCGTAGGCGCGCTATACAACGGGCGCGGCGAGGGCGGAATTCCGTCGACACCTGGCGGCCGCGCGGGCGAAGCCATGAACACCGAGGTGTACGCGGCCGCGCTGGATGGCAAGCCCAGCGCGCAGGCGAACCTCGCCAGCGGCAACGCGCCCGCCTGGCACGGCGCGGCGGGCGGCGACGAGCAGCATCGCAACGCAGCGGCCCTTAGCGGTTTCAAGAGCAAGGAGTTCGGCGGCGACGGCTACAACCAGATCGTCTTCGATGACAGCGATGGCCAGCTGCGCATGCAGATCAAATCCACCCAGGCGGCCACCGAACTGAATCTGGGCCATCTGATCCATCAAAGCGGCAATTATCGCGGCAATGTGCGCGGCGTGGGCGCAGAGCTGCGCACCGATGCGTTCGGCGCGGTGCGCGGCGGTGGCGGCGTCTTGCTTACCACCTATAACGCGGGCGGCAGCGAGCCTGCGGGCGACGCGGCGGCGCCGCTGGCGCTGGCGGGGCAGGCCGACATCATGGCGCAATCGTTCGATGGCGTGATTGGCGCGCACCAGGGCGTGCGGCTGGCGTCCGCGCGCGGTACGACGTCCGAAGGCGCCAGCCGGCTGGACGGCGAGCGTGCGCCGCTGGCCGCCATGACGCACGCCGTGTCCGGCACCGTGGCGGGCGAGGCGCTGGGCGGCGCGTCGGGCGATGCCTCGGCCAAACATACCGAAGTGGTGGACGGCAAGGTGCCGCACCTGACCGACCCGCTGGTGCTGATGGCGGGCCGCGCGGGCCTGACGCAAGCCGCCGGCCGCAACCTGCAAGTCGCCGCAGGCGAGCTGGTGCATTGGTCTTCCGGCAAGGATCACAACCTGGCCGTCATCGGGTCATTGCGCGTGCATACAGGGCAGGCGCTGGGCATTGTCGCGGGCGTGCAGCAGGGTGGGGCGGAGTCGGGCCTGGACGTCATCGCAGGCACCGGCGACATCGACGTGCTGTCGCAACATGACGTGCTGACGGTGCAGGCGCAACAAGACCTGCGCATGATCAGCGCCAACGCCGGTATTGAATATGCGTCGCCCAAGCGCATCCGCATCGCCAACGCGGCGGGCGCCAGCATCGTGATCGAAGGCGGCAACATCACGGTCACCGCGCCGGGCCGCATCGACGTCAAGACCGGCAACAAGCAGTTCGCCGGCCCCACGCAAATGCCCTATCCGTTCCCGCAATTCACCGTCTGCAAGACCTGCATTCTTGACGCTCAGGAAAGCGTGCAGTCCATCACCGACAAGGCGTGACCGTCATGGCGTATTCCTGGCAGGACGCGCTGCTGTCCACGTTTGCAGAATTGCCCCATCACCGTGGCCCGTACGGCGAGGCCGCGCGCGCTTATGTGATCGTGGATTTTCGTGGCCACCCCGATCTGCTGGCGCGGCTGACCGGCACCGAAGACCTGAGCTTCGGCTCGGTCTGGGCACAGACCGGCCTGGACATCTATGGCGACGTGGCTCCCTTGTTGATCGAGGTAGACGGCGCCTCGCAAGGCGTGCTGCGCGGACCGCGCTACGACGACTTCAACACCGTGCTCGTGCGCGTGCTGGAAGCGCTGCACGAACGCGCTGGCGGCCGCTACGCGATGATGAGCTTTGCGTCGGCCGTGCCGCTGGAAAAGCTGATCGCGCACTTTGGTCCGTTCTGCGACTACGCCTTGCCCGACGCCAGCGAGTTCTTCCTGCACTGGTACGACAGCCGCATCCTCGCGCGCGCCTTGCAGGTATGGACGACCGAACAGCGCACACGCTTCACGTCGCCCTTCGTCACGCTGCGCTATGCGCAGCGCGACGGCACGCTGGCGGAGCTGGCGGGCGCAGGCCATCTCCCCGCCACGCGTCCCGACGGCATCGAACGTTTCACGCCCGAGCAGCACCAGATGCTGTTTGATCTGGACTATCCCGACAAGCTGGCGGTGCAATTGCGTCGCTTGTACCCAAGCCTGCTGCCCGGCAACCCGGGCCAGGATGAGCTGGTGCCGCGCGTGCAAGCGCAACTGGAACGGGCGCGCGCGCACGGGGTGGCGGGCGATAAAGACACGTTCGATTATGTGGCGTGGGGCGTGTCGATCTCGCCGCGCTTTGATGAGCATCCCGAGATCGCCAAAGGGCTTAGCGCGTATCGGTTGGATGTCGAGGGCGGCTTGGCGAAAGCGCTGCAAGGCGTGCCGGATGCGGTGTGGGACGAGGTCCAGGCGAAGCACCTGTCAGGGCGGGATCAACGCGATGGGTAAGGCGCTGATCGGTGGTGTGCTGTGGCTGGGTTTGTTGGCGGGCTGCCATGGCGAGCCTACTTACTCGGGCGTCAGTGTCATTACCTACAACTACACACCGTGGGATCTGACATCCGTTCGAATCGCGGATTCACACGGCGGTGTCGCGGCAAGCGGCGCGATTCGATCTGGAGGGGGAGAGGGTAGCGTCTCGTGTTGCTACACGCTCAAAGGGACTGACTTCACGGTCAGGTGGAAGGGGGGTGATGCCGATTTGATGCGTAAACACATGTTCGACGGAAAGTTCGATGATGTGATCTTTACCAAAGAGACTACGGCGCACCTGCCATCTAATGCGTCTCCTTCGGGCGATGGGCCCGTCATTCTGGAATTGCACATTTACCCTGACGAGCATATGGAGTTGGCGCTCAGCCGACAGCTACTGGGCCAGGTCAGAATTCCTATCCCTGACACGACACGGTGGCTCTACGAACACCACCAACAGGAACTGACTGGCTACGAAGATATACACGAATTGCGATATGTCCTTGCCAAGATCGCTAAGCAAGCGTGGGTTCATTATCGAATCGAAGACGCCGCAGACATGCGTGCGTACATGTTCCTCTACTTCATGGTGGCTTCCGATTTTGACAAGGATGCGCAGATCTCCGCTTTGTTGAAAGATCAGAATCGAAAACCCGGAACGTTCGGTCAGGCGGTCGCGGCACTGTCGAAAGAGAAGCTGGCGCAGTTGAAAGCGTCTGGCACGCCGCCTGGAGATAAGCGTGTTTAAGGCTCAACGAATCGTCGTGGCGGCAAGCTCGCTTAACGTTGAAACCACGGGGGCCAATTGTGCGTAAAGGGTTGATTGGCTTGCTGGTTTGGCTTGGTTTGCTTGCCGGTTGCAATGGCGAGCCCACGTATTCGGGCGTGAGTTTTGTGGTCTACAACTACACGCCTTGGAATTTGGAGCCGGTTCGGCTGAGCGATGCGTCTGGGAATGTGGCGGGGTCTAGCACGCTCCCTCCAGGAGGGGGAGGCGGAAGCATCTCTTGCTGCTATCGATTCAGCGGTACCGAGTTCAAGGTGAAGTGGAGCGGCGGGGATCCGGACTTGCTCCGCAAGCACCTGTTCGACGACAAGTTCGACGAAGTGAAATTCAAGAAGGAAACATCGGTTCATTTTCCACCCGCGAAAATCCCAGGCGGTGAAGGGAGTTTGATGTTGGAGTTGCACATCTACCCCGATGAACATATGGAACTTGCGTTGAGTCGCAAGCTGTCGGGCAACGCCAGGATACCCATCAGCGAAACGACGCGATGGCTGTATAAAAATTACCAAGACGAATTGGTTGCCTACGAACATGTCTACCAGCTGAGAGATGTTCTTTCCAAGGTGGCCAAGCAGGCCTGGATGAAATACCGCATTGAAGATGCCGCAGACATGCGCGGCTACATGTATCTGTATTTCATCGTGGCCTCGGATTTTGACAAGCACGCCGAGATGGCCGGTCTGTTGAATAATCCCGCCCGAAAGCCGGGCGACTTTGGCCGTGCCGTGGCAGCACTGTCGGCAGACCAGAAGGCCGGGATCAGGGCGTCGGGCAAAGCGCCTGGAGAGAAAAATGTACAGACCGACTTCTGAGCGGCCGGGCGTCCTGTGCCGCACGGTGGATTTTGGCGCGATGGCGTCGGATGCACTGCGAGATGACCGGGGTGCGTAGTGGACTGATCGGCATGGTGGAAAAGATCGAACTGATGAAATTGAATGGCATACAGCCAGCGTCTGACAACACAGGAGTGACGAATGCGTAAAGGGTTGATCGGCATGCTGATGTGGCTTGGCCTGCTGGCCGGTTGCAATGGCGAACCCACGTACCAAGGTGTCAGCTTGATTGTCTACAACTACACGCCGTGGAATCTGGAGTCAGTACGGCTGCGTGACGCTCAGGGCGGTGTGGCCGGCTCTATTGCCATTCCTGCCGGCGGTGGAGAGGGGCGGGTCGCTTGCTGCTACACCTTCAAGGGAACGGACTTCACCGTGACGTGGAGCGGCGGCGACGCCGTCCTAATGCGCAAACATATGTTTGACGGCAAATACGACGACATGATTTTCAAGAAGGAAACGTCGCTGCATTTTCCGCCTACCAAGGTGCCAGACGGAGACGGCACGCCCATCCTGGAATTGCACATCTACCCGGATGAACACATGGAGCTGGCGCTAAGCCGTCAACTGCTGGGCCAGGTCAGAATTCCAATTATCGACACCCTGAAGTGGCTGTATGAAAACCACAAGGACGAACTGGTTGGATATAAGACCATCAATGAGTTGGGAGACGTGCTTCCCAAGGTCGTCAAACAAGCGTGGACACAGTATCGAATCGAAGACGCCGCAGATATGCGAGCGTATATGCTTTTGTACTTCACGGTGGCATCCGACTTCGATAAAGACGCACAGATCTCTGCTGTGTTGAAGCACCCGAATCGAAAGCCCGGTGATTTTTCCAAGGCTGTTTCTGCGTTGTCGAAAGAGAAGCTGGCGCAATTGAAAGCGTCTGGCACGCCGCCCGGAGATAAAAATGTCTGATGCCCAATTGCCGGAACAGGATCGCACGCCAGCTTCGGTCTTGAAGGCCATGGCCCAGAACGAGGCTGCCTATCCCAAGGACTCTTGCGTCGAGTGCGGTATCACGCTGCGCATCGGCTTTTTCTTCGATGGATTCGGCCGTAATAAGGATTTGGACGAAGCCAACCCCACGTTCCTGTCTAACGTAAGCCGGTTGTGGGCGGCGCATTTCACCCAGGCCGATCCGCAGCAACCCAAGAAGCAGCGGTGGTTTGCGCTGTATTACTCCGGGCTGGGGGTAGACCTGAACGAAAGCGCGAAGGGGGATATCGTTGCCAGCGCGGCGGCGATCGCCGGCGGGAAAATGGTCGATAAAGCGGTTTCCAGCGCACAGGACGCCGCGAAGAACATTACGCGCCTTGATGAAGTGCCCAATACCGACGCCCTGGGACGCTTGAAAAAGGCGACTCAGCAGTCCGTCAAGGATGGCTCTTATCAGCCGATGGTGAAGGCGTACAAGGACGTCATCAAGGACGTTAAATCCCTGCCCGAGAAGACGGTCAGAATCTGGAACACGCTGGACGTGGACCGGATCCAGAATCGGGCGAAAGCCACGGTCCGGGGATTCTGGGCAGACTTCAAGAAGAACCCGTTGAAGGTGGCCTGGACGGCAACGAAGAACGCCGCCAAGGCCACGATCATGGAAGGCGTTCCTGTCGTGCGCGATAACGAAACCGTTGCGTACCTGATGGGAACGGGCGTTGACACGCGGCTGGAG
>CAJYKY010000497.1 GCA_913775005.1 uncultured Achromobacter sp. | reverse complement strand
CTTGCGGACCGGTAGCAAAGGGCAGGTTCAGACACGGCAGGCCAAACAGCGTCCAGGCGCGTGAGAACTGCGGATCCCCCGTGCCCAGATCAGCGAACGGCGCTTCGCCCGCTGCGCTGGGCGCCAGCACCACATCAAAGTTTTCGAACCAGCTGTTCACGCGCGCGCGTGATTCTTCGGCGCGCGCCAAGTTGCGGATGTGTTCCTGCGCGGATATTTGCGCGCCCGCTTCCAGCACGGCCTGGATCTTCGGGCTGAGCTGGTTGGCATGCTCCAGACGTTCATAGGCAAGCGATTGCGACGCCTCGAACGCCATGATGTCGGCATGCAATTGCACCAGCATGCAGTCCTGCGGCGGCAGCGGCACTTCGTCCACCACAGCACCCGCGCGCGACAGCGTGGCGGCAGCCTGCGCGAAAGCTTCCTTCGTCTCGGGCTGCGCGTGACGCCATTGCAGCGTGCGGCACATGCCGATGCGCGGCTTGCCGTCGTAGGCCAGATCCATCAGACGCGCATCGCGCATCATCACGGATGCAAACAACGCCACGTCCGGCACCGAACGGGCAAAGCCGCCGACAGTGTCCAGCGACTCGGCCAGGCTTTTCACGCCCGCGCGCGGCACGGCGCCGAACGTGGGCTTGAAGCCCACGATGCCACAGTACGAAGCAGGGCGGATGATGGAACCCGCCGTTTGAGACCCCAGCGCAAACGGCACCATGTCGTCGGCCACCGCCGCGGCCGAACCGCTGGACGATCCGCCGGGGGTATAGGCATCATTGCGCGGGTTGCGCGTCGGACCCGCCTGATACGTGGCGAATTCGGTCGTGACGGTTTTACCGACGACCACCGCGCCCGCGCCACGGCACAACGCCACGGCCGCAGCATCCAGGCCGGGGCGGTGGCGTTCGTAGATGGGAGACCCGTAGCGGGTGGGAAGATCGACGGTATCGAACAGGTCTTTCACGCCGATCGGCAAGCCGTGCAGCGGACCACGCAGCGCGCCGCTGTCGAGCCGTTGCGCGTGTTCAAGCGCCGCCTGCTTTTGCAGTGCCGTCCACGCGTGGATGGTGTTCTCGCGTTGCTCGATGCGGGCAAAGCACGCTCGCACCAGTTGCTCAGCCGTTAACTCGCGCCGTTGCAGCTTGCGCGCGGCTTCCAGCGCGCCAAGTCTGTTTAAGGCAGTAGACATGATCCTTTCCTCTTTACCGGCGCCGTGCATTACGCGCGGCGGCTGACTACGCACCCGGTCCCCTTGACCGAGGGTCTGTCCTTGCCCGCCTGGCCACGGACTCGCGGCGAGGGTAAAGCGGACCGATCCCAGCCATTGTGCGCGTCGCGTCAATTAGGAAAAACACCAAAAACACCTTGTTTTATGGGTTAAACCGCAAGCGCCACGCCTTGGCTTTATGTGTTGCGTCGTTACCAGCATAGCGCAAACCCGTGCAATACAAAGGTCATATTTGTCTTGTAAGATGAAATCGTTTTCAGTAAACCGACAGCAATATCCTTATGGCCACGCGCCCGTCGCCTCGCTTTTCCATCATTGAAGTGGCTCGCAAAGCGGGGGTGTCACCTGCGACGGTTTCGCGCGCGTTCAACCAGCCCGAGATCGTGCATCCCGACACGTTGGCGCACATCCGCAATGTGGCCAAACGCGCGGGCTTTCGCCCCAACCGCGTGGGCCGCAGCCTGCGTTCGGGCAGCACCCGCACCATCGGCCTGATCCTTCCCACCTTGTCCAATCCGGTGTTCGCCGAATGCTTTGAAGGCGCGGAGCGGCGTGCGCGCGAGTCCGGATATAGCGTCATGCTGACCGCCACCGGCTACGACCCCGCCGTCGAATCGGCCGCCGTGCAAGGGCTGATGGATCATCAGGTCGACGGCTTGATCCTGACCGTGGCCGACGTGAACAAAAGCGCCACGCTGGATGATCTGGATAGCGCCGGCATGCCCTACGTGCTGGTCTACAACGAATCGAATACCCACCCCTTTGCGTCTGTCGACAATCGCGCCGCGGCCAGCGACATGGTTGCGCACCTGGCCGCGCTGGGGCATCGCCGCATTGCGCTGGTGACGGGTCCACTCACCGCGTCGGACCGCGCACGGCGGCGTCTGACCGGTGCGCGTGCCTGCGCCAAAAAGCTGGGCTTGGATACCGTGCAGCACATCGCCATGAGCTCGCACACCGGCAGCGATGCCGACGTGCTCAAAGCCGCGCTGCGCGGCAAGCAAGCGCCCACCGCGCTGTTCTGCTCCAACGACTTGCTGGCCACCGCCGTCATTGCCGACCTGGTGGCGCTGGGTCTGCGCGTGCCGGCCGACATCTCCGTCAGCGGTTTTGACGGCATGCGCTTTGGCGCCTTGCTGACGCCGCCGTTGACCACCGTGGCGCAACCCAGCGATGGCATCGGCCAGACGGCCTGCTCGAATCTGCTGGCGCAGATCCACGGCCAGCCGCCCCAATCGAACCGCTTGCCGCATTGCATCGTGGTGGGCGGAACGGCAGCGTCGGTACGCCGATGATGCGCCATCGCCACCACGCACGCCGCCGACACCTACACATTTATTGAACGCATCATGCTCATCGCACAAATCACCGACCTGCACATGCGCACACCGGGCGACAAGGCCTACGGCATCATCGACCCGGCCGCGTTTCTGGCGCCCGCCGTGCGCGCGCTGAACGCCGTGACGCCGCGCCCCGACTGCGTGCTGATCACCGGCGACCTGACCGATCTTGGCCGGCCGCATGAATACCAGGTGCTGCGCGAGCACTTGCAGGCGCTGGAAATTCCGTACTTCCTGCTGCCGGGCAATCATGACGACCGCACGCAGCTGCGCGCCGCGTTTCCTGATCACGCCTATCTGCAAGGCGACGGGCCGTTCATTCAGTACGCCATCGAAACCTATCCGCTGCGCCTGCTGGCGTTGGATACGGTAGTGCCGATGAAGAGCCACGGCGAGCTGTGCCAGGACCGTCTGGATTGGCTGGCCGCGCGTCTGGCCGAGCAACCCGACCGTCCCACGCTGGTGTTGATGCATCACCCGCCATTTTTGACCGGTATCGAACACATGGACGCAATCGGCCTGTTGGCGGGCGCGCCGGAACTGGAACGTATCGTCGCGCGCTTTCCCAACGTGGAGCGCGTGCTTTGCGGCCATCTGCATCGCACCATCTTCCAGCGCTTTGGCGGCACGATTGCATCGACCTGTCCTGGCACCGCGCATCAGTTGGCGCTGGAGCTTGGGCCGCGTCCCACGCTGCAATACATCATGGAACCGCCGGGCTACCAGCTGCATTGGTGGCAAGGCAAGAACCTCGTTACGCATCACGCCGTCATCGGGGAATACCCCGGCCCGTATCCGTTTGAATAACCGATTTGAATGCCCGTAGACCGGGGCCGCCGCGCCCCGGACATTGCCACGAATCCGTCATGTTTGCGCTGCACAATGAAAAGGTTTTCATAACAGGCAACAATGCGGATCTAACAATTAGATCGTCGAGACAGCATGTCATCCATCGTTCTGGATAACCTCACCAAACAGTATGGCGGCGCGGCCGCGATCCACGGCGTGAGCTTCACGGTGCCTGCCGGCAGCTTCACGGTGCTGCTGGGGCCGTCGGGCTGCGGCAAGTCGACCACGTTGCGCATGATCGCCGGGCTGGACACGCCGACGTCGGGCACCATCCACATCGGCGACCGCGACGTCACGCAGTTGCCGCCCGCCAAGCGCCGCATTTCGATGGTGTTCCAGTCGTACGCCCTGTTCCCGCATCTGTCGGTGCGCGAGAACATCCTGTTCGGGCTGAAGGTGCGCAAGGAACCGGCACGCGACTACGACCGCCGCCTGCAACGCGTGGCTGGCCTGCTGGGCCTGGGCCATCTGCTGGACCGCAAGCCGTCGCAGTTGTCAGGCGGACAGCAGCAGCGCGTGGCGCTGGGCCGCGCCGTTATTTCCGAAGCGCCGGTCTGCCTGATGGACGAACCGCTGTCGAACCTGGACGCGCAGCTGCGCCATGAAATGCGCCGCGAGATCCGCGCCTTGCAGCAGGACCTGGGCATCACGATGGTGTACGTCACGCACGATCAGACCGAAGCCATGAGCATGGCGGATCAAGTGGTGCTGCTGCGCGGCGGCCAGATCGAACAACACGACACGCCGGACGCGCTGTATGCGCGTCCCGCCAGTGAGTTTGCGGCGCGCTTCATCGGCACGCCCCCGATGAATCTGATCAACCTGACTAACTTGCACGGCGCCACCGTCATTGCCGGCACGCAAGGCCCTGCGATTGCGAACGCGCCGGCGGGCGCCGTCAAGCTGGGCGTGCGCCCCGAACATATCCGCATCGACACCGACGGCAACGGCATAGCCGCCACCGTCGAAAGCGTTGAGTACTTTGGCGCGGACTCCATCGTGGTCTGCCGCGTGGGCGACACCGGCGGCGTGGCCGTACGCGTAGGCGGCCATCTGCGCGCCCGCGCCGGCGAGTCGCTGCGCCTGTCGTGGCCCGACACGCAACAGCATTTCTTTGCCGCCGATTCGGCGGTCATCAACACCGTCGGGCGCTAGAAGAAGCCGCCCTTATCCACAGGAAGGAAACACCCCATGCGACGCATCGTATTGAAGACCCTGGCCGCCAGCCTGGCCGCCGCCTGCCTGTCCCTGCCTGTGCAGGCGCAGAACAAGCCCGTCGAAGTCGAGTTCTATTACCCGGTTGCCGTGGGCGGCCCGATCACCAAGATCGTCGACGACATGGTCACGGAATTCCAGAAGGAAAATCCGGACATCAAGATCAAGCCGATCTACGCCGGCTCGTATCAGGACTCCATCGCCAAGGCGCTGACCGCGCTCAAGGGCGGCACGCCGCCGCAGCTGGCCGTGCTGCTGTCCACGGACATGTTCACGCTGATCGACGAAGACGCGATTGTCTCGATCGATTCGCTGGCCAAGAGCGAAGCCGACAAGAAATGGCTGGGCGGCTTCTACGACGCCTTCATGCAGAACAGCCGCACGGGCGGGCACACCTGGGGCGTGCCGTTCCAGCGTTCGACCATCGTCATGTACTACAACAAGGACTTGTTCAAGGCCGCCGGGCTGGACCCGGAACGCGCGCCCGCCACCTGGGCCGAACTGGTCGACTACGGCAAGAAGCTGACCAAGCAGGACGCGTCCGGCAACACCACGCAATGGGGCATCGAGATCCCGTCCGGCGGCGCGTTTGCGTACTGGCTGTTCCAGGCGCTGACCACGCCCAATGGCGCCATCCTGATGAACGAAGCGGGCAACGAGGTCTATCTGGACAAGCCCGCAGTGGTGGAAGCCGCGCAGTTCTGGCGCGACCTGTCCGCCAAACACAAGATCATGCCCACCGGCACCATCGACTGGGGCACCACGCCCAAGGACTTCCTGGAAAAGAAGGCGGCGATGGTCTGGACCACCACCGGCAACCTCACCAACATCCGCAAGAACGCCGACTTCCCGTTTGGCGTGGCGATGATGCCGCAGCAAAAGCGTGGTGGCAGCCCGACGGGCGGCGGCAACTTCTATATCTTCAAGAGCGGCACGCCGGCCCAGCAGCAGGCCGCGCTGAAGTTTGCGCAGTGGGCCACCACGCCGGAGCGCGCAGCTGACTGGAGCATCGCCACGGGTTATGTCGCCGTGACGCCGGCCGCCTGGCAGACCGAGAAGATGAAGAAGTACGCGCAGGAAGTGCCGGCCGCGGCCGTGGCGCGTGACCAGCTGGAAGTGAGCGTGGCCGAATTCTCCACGCATGAAAACCAGCGCGTCACCAAGACCCTGAACGACGCCCTGCAAGCGGCGCTGACGGGTTCGAAGACGCCCCAGCAAGCGCTGACCGACGCCCAGCGCGAGGCAGACCGCATCCTGCGTCCCTACAAGTAAGCCGACAAGCACGATGAGCCGCTCTTTGAATGCGCTTTATGGCTGGCTGCTGTTGCTGCCAGCCATCGTGCTGCTCGCCGCCTTCACGCATTACCCGGCGGTGGCGACGCTATGGCACAGCTTTTTTTCCACGCCCAAGGGCGCGCGGCCCGCGCGTTTCGTAGGTTTGGATAACTATGCCGTGATGCGCGACGATCCGGTGTTCTGGCAATCGCTCTGGAACAACCTGTGGTTTGCGCTGGGCACGATTCCCACATCGATCGGCATCGCGCTGATCATGGCGCTGTGGGTAAACCGCAATCTGACAGGGCGCGGCTTTCTGCGCATGGCGTACTTCACGCCGACGGTGCTGCCGATGGTGGCGGTGGCCAACATCTGGCTGTTCTTTTACACGCCGCAGTACGGGCTGATCGCGCAAGTGATGGGCTGGTTTGGTGCGCCCGGCCCTAACTGGCTGGGCAACCGCGACACGGCGTTGCCCGCGCTGATGCTGGTCACGGTGTGGAAAGAGGCCGGCTTCTTCATGATCTTCTACCTGGCCGCCTTGCAGACAGTGTCGCCGTCCTTGCGCGAGGCCGCGATGCTGGAAGGCGCATCGCGCTGGCAGTATTTCCGGCGCATCCTGTGGCCGCTATTGATGCCCACCACGCTATTCGTGCTGATCAACGCCCTGATCAACGCGTTCCGTCTGGTGGACCACGTGGTCGTCATGACGCGCGGGGGGCCTGACAACGCCAGCACCTTGCTGCTGTATTACATCTACCAGGTGGGTTTCAGCTTCTGGGATACGGCGTACGCCGCCACGCTGACCGTCGTGTTGCTGGTGGTGCTGGCGCTGACGGCGCTGGTCAAATTCCGCTGGCTGGACCGCAGGACGCACTATCAATGAAAGACAAGCTCGATACCCTGGGCGCGTGGGCGCTTGGCCTGTTGTGGATCCTGCCGCTGGCGTACGCGATGTGGGCGGCGTTTCATCCGCCCGCGTATGCCACCCGCTTTGATCTATTCGCCCCGCTGACGCTGGACAACTTCGTCCGCGCCTGGGAGGCCGCGCCGTTCCCGCGCTATTTCCTGAACACGTTCCTGCTGGTCACGATGGTGCTGGCGGCGCAGCTGGTGCTGTCGACCTTGGCGGGCTACGCGTTCGCGCGCTTCGAATTCCGGGGCCGCGACTTCGTCTTCATGCTGGTGCTGTTGCAGCTGATGATCATGCCGGACGTGCTGCTGGTGGAGAACTACCGGTCGATGAGCCAGCTGGGCATCCGCGACACGGTGTTCGCCATCGGCCTGCCGTACTTCGCTTCCGCCTTTGGCATCTTCCTGTTGCGCCAGACGTTCAAGACGGTGCCACGTGAACTGGAAGAGGCTGCGCGCATGGAAGGCGCCAACGCCATGCAGGTGCTCTGGAAGGTGTATGTGCCGCTGGCCAAGCCGATCTACGTGGCGTATGGGCTGGTGTCGGTCAGCCACCACTGGAACAACTTCCTGTGGCCGCTGATCATCACCAATTCGGTCGAATCCCGGCCGTTGACGGTGGGCTTGCAGGTGTTCTCGTCAACGGACCAGGGCATCGATTGGTCGGTCATTACCGCCGCCACGCTGATGTCAGCGGCGCCGCTGCTGATTGCGTTCTTGCTGTTTCAGCGGCAATTCGTGCAGTCGTTCATGCGCGCCGGGATCCGGTAGGACGGGCGCCTGGCGGTCAGTAACCGACCGTCAGGCCCGGCAGATCCACCGTGATGCGCGGGCGCTCCAGCGCCAGCGCCAGGTTCTCGGCAAACTCGCGCGCTTCCTTTTCGTCGGTGGACAGGGTGTCGTAGCCCAGCGCGTCCGCCACGCCCAGCACCTTGTCCAGCAGCAGCACCTTGCCGCTGGGGCGCAGCGGCTCGCAGCCCAGGGTTTCCCAGGCGCCGTCGAACCAGTCGCGCGCCTGGCTCTGGCGTTGCGGGGAAGTTTCCACCGTGGCGGTCAGGTCCAGCGAACGCCGGGTGTCGAAAACAATGGTGATGTCGCTGCGCATGGGAAATTCCTTGTAAGGGCGGTCAGGGCGAAAGGGTAGGCAAAAACGGCCGGGCAGATTGTCCGTCCGGCGACATTGCCTACCAGCCGCGCGACGCTTCCCAGGTAACTTCGACGTTAGCGGCCTGCGACTGGCGCATCATGTCCAGGAGCGGAAAGGCGCGTTCTTTCAAGCCGACCGCACGGGCCATGGGGGAATGGGGGGCCTTGTCTTCGTCTTCTTCTTCGTCGGGGTGCTCGGCATTTTCGATGGCGCGTTCGATGCCGGCGATGGCCGGGCCAAGCTGGTCAACGGTGAAAACGCCACGTTCCGGCACCTTGTCGCCGATGGGCTTGCCTGCGGCCTGGAGGATGGGACCGGCGTGGTCGGAAAGCATCAGCACTTCAGCCACGACCTTGGAGTGAAAGGTAATCAACATATTGCGGTCTCCTTCATTGAATACGTTACATACACTACCGCAACGCCCTGGGGATGCCAACTGGACAGGTGGCGTCCAGCCAGAGGACGCGCCGGTTACGCCGCCAAATCAACTATCATTCAGCAGATTCCCGTGACATTGCCGGCCCGGACCGCGTCCGCCTGATCCCCCGCTGGATCTCCGCTTCGGTCACTCACCCAGAACTACTTCAGACGCCCATGCTCCCCGAGCAACAAAAACAGCTTATCTCCCTGATCCAGGCCGCCGTTGCGCAGAGCCTGCCCGACGCCCAGCCCAAAGTGCTGCTCGAGCGCCCCAAGGTCGCCTCCCATGGCGACGTCGCCACCAACGTGGCCATGCAGCTGGCCAAGCCGGCCGGCCGCAACCCGCGTGAACTGGCCCAGGCCATCGTCGATGCGCTGTTGGCCGCCCCCGGCGCGCGCGACCTGATCGACGCCGCCGAAATCGCCGGCCCCGGCTTCATCAACCTGCGTATCACCGCCGCCGCCCGCCAGGCCGTCATCGCCACGGTGGCCGAGCAGGGCGCCAGCTTCGGCCGCGCCCCGCGCAGCGGCGAAAAGATCCTGGTGGAATTTGTGTCCGCCAACCCCACCGGCCCCCTGCATGTGGGCCACGCCCGCCAGGCCGCGCTGGGCGACGCGCTGTGCCGCCTGTATGACGCCAGCGGCTGGGACGTGACCCGCGAGTTCTATTACAACGACGCCGGCAACCAGATCGAAAACCTGGCCATCAGCGTGCAGGCGCGCGCCCGCGGCCTGACCACCGAATCCCCGGACTGGCCGGCCGACGGCTCCAAGGGCGACTACATCGCCGACATCGCCCGCGATTTCCAGGCGGGCAAGACCTTGCAAGCCTCTGACGGCCAGCCCGTCACCGCCACCGGCAATATCGACAGCCTGGACGACATCCGCGTCTTCGCCGTGGCCTATCTGCGCCGCGAACAAGACCTGGACCTGCAAGCGTTCGACCTGAAGTTCGACAACTACTACCTGGAAAGCTCGCTGTACACGTCGGGCCGGGTCGAAGCCACGGTCAACGCCCTGATCGCCGGCGGCCACACCTACGAAGAAGATGGCGCGCTGTGGTTGCGCACCACTGAATTGGGTACCGGCGACGACAAGGACCGCGTGATGCGCAAGCGCGAAGGGGGCTACACCTACTTCGTGCCCGACGTCGCCTACCACAAGGCCAAATGGGAACGCGGCTTTCACCGCGCCGTGAACATCCAGGGCAGCGATCACCACGGCACCGTGGCCCGCGTGCGCGCCGGCCTGCAAGCCTTGAACGAGGGCATCCCGAAGGATTACCCGTCGTACGTGCTGCACAAGATGGTCAAGGTGATGCGCGGCGGCGAAGAGGTCAAGATCTCCAAGCGCGCTGGCAGCTACGTCACCATGCGCGACCTAATCGACTGGGTCGGCCGCGACGCCGTGCGCTACTTCCTGATCCAGCGCCGCGCCGACACCGAATTCGTGTTCGACGTGGACTTGGCCTTGTCCAAGAGCGACGAAAACCCGGTCTATTACATCCAGTACGCGCACGCCCGCATCTGCACGATGATCAACAACGCCGGCATGCCCGACGCCGACGTGGCCGCCGCTGACGTCTCCGTGCTGACCGCGCCGTCCGAATTCGCGCTGATGCAACGCCTGGCCGAATTCCCCAACGTGGTGGCCCTGGCCGCCCAGGACCTGTCGCCGCACCACATCGCCTTCTGGCTGCGTGACTGCGCGGCCGATTTCCACGGTTGGTACAGCGCCGAACGCGTGCTGGTCGATGACGTCGCCCTGAAACTGGCCCGCCTGCGTCTGGCCGCCACCACCCGCCAGGTGCTGGCCAACGGCCTGGCGCTGTTGGGCGTGTCCGCCCCCGAGCGGATGTAACATCGGTTCATGGCAACCAAGCGCAAACCCACCCGCCGTTCCTCTGGCGAAAGCGGCAGCACCCTGTACGGGGCGCTCGCCGGCCTGCTCATCGGTCTGATCGTCGCCGCTGTCGTGGCGTTTTATGTCACCAAGGCGCCCGTCCCATTCGTGGACCGGGCCAGCCGGCAGGGCGATACGGGCAAATTGCCCGATCCCCGCCAGGCGCCGGACCCCAACGCCGGCCTGTATGGCCGTGACGGCGCCGCCGGCGCTCCGCCCACCGGGCCGACGGCCACCGCGCCGGCCCCGCTGCCGGGCGCTGGCACTGGCACAGCCAAGCCTGATGAAACGCCGTCGCGGCTGGATGACCTGGGCGCGCTGATCGCCACCTTGCCGTCTACGTCCAAACCGCAGCCGGCCGCCACGGCGCCGGCTGCTACGGCCTCTATCCAGCAGACGCCTACGCCCATCTCGAAACCGGCGCCCGCGGCAGCCCCTGCTGCGTCCCCGAAATCGGCGGCGCCTGCCCCCGCGGCCAACACCGGCACGTACTTCCTGCAAGCCGGCGCGTTCCGTGGCGAAAACGACGCCGAATCGCTGCGCGCGCGCATTCTGTTGCTGGGCCTGCCCGTCAACGTGCAAAAGGCCGAAGTGAATGGCAAGCCGATCAACCGGGTCCGGGTAGGGCCCTTTGCGCGGCTGGACGACATGAACCGCGCCCGCGGCAGGCTGGGCGAGAACAAGATCGAAACCGCCGTGGTGCGCCAATAAGGCGCTCTGGCGGCGTTTTTTTCATTGAACTTATCCGGCCCCGGGCCTGTCTGTAACTTTTTACTCAGGAACCTCTCATCCATGCTGTCCCCCAAGATTATTCGTGTCCTGGCTGCGGCCGCACTGACCGCCACCGCATTCTTCACCCCGGCGAGCCACGCGCAAGGCACGCAAGCCTACGTGTCGATCAACCCGCCGCTGCCGTCGGACACCCCGGGCAAAGTGGAAGTGCTGGAATTCTTCGCCTACACCTGCCCGCACTGCGCCGCCATGGAACCCATGGTTGAAGACTGGGCCAAGACCGCGCCGCCGGACGTCGTGCTCAAGCAAGTGCCGATCGCCTTCAACGCCGGCATGAAGCCGCTGCAACAGGTCTACTACACGTTCCTGGCACTGGATCGCCCCGACCTGCACGCCAAGTTCTTCACCGCCATCCACGGCGAGCACAAGCGCCTGTTCGACAAGAAGTCGATGGGTGAATGGGCCGCCAGCCAAGGCGTGGACCGCGCCAAGTTCGATTCGATCTTCGATTCGTTCAGCGTGCAGACCCAGGTTCAGCGCGCCACCCAGCTGGCCGACGCGTACCGCATCGATGGCACGCCGTCGTTCGCGGTGGGCGGCAAGTTCATGACCTCGCCGGTCATGGCGGGCAACAGCTACGAAGGCGCCCTGAAGGAAGTCAACCAGCTGATCCCGATGGCGCGCAACAAGTAAAACGTTCGCGACTCATCCAAAAGATCTTGGAAATACGCCCCGGTCACAACGACCGGGGCGTTTTCTTTTGCGCGACCGGCGCTACACTTTCGCCACAAAAATTCGCCGCAATGACGGCATTAAATGGGTGGAAGACAAATGAAACAGCAAATCCGCAGCAAGCGCCGCGCGCGCGGGCTCGTTCAGTCCCTGTGCCTGTCTCTGGCGTTTGGCGCCGTTGCCGCGCACGCCAGCACGGCCGATGGCGTGAAGATCGGGGTGTTGACGGACATGGCCGGCGTCACGGCCGACGCCACCGGCAAGGGGTCCGTGGAGGCCGCCCGCCTGGCCATCGAGGAAATGGGCGGCAGCGTGCTGGGCAAGCCGATTTCGCTGGTCTCGGGCGACCACCAGCACCGCCCCGACATCGGCAGCAGCATGGTCCGCAAGTGGTATGACACCGAGGGCGTGGACGTGGTGGTGGACGTGCCGAATTCGTCGGTCGCGCTGGCCGTGCAAGGCATTGCGCGCGAAAAGAAAAAGCTGGTGCTGTTCTCCAGCCCGGGCACGACGGCGCTGTCGCAGGCGCAGTGTTCGCCCTACGGCGTGCAATGGACGTACACGACGTATGCCCTGTCGCGCGGCACGGCCACCGCGGTCGTCAACGAAGGCGGCAAGCGCTGGTTCATCCTGGCGTCGGACTACGCCTTCGGCAAGCAATTGGCGGCCGACACGGAAACCGTGGTCAAGGCCAATGGCGGGGAAGTGGTCGGCACCGTGTTCCATCCGCTGAACGCGTCGGACTTCGCGTCCTTCCTGCTTCAGGCGCAAGGGTCCAAGGCGCAGATCATCGCCATTGCCAACGCGGGCGGCGACACGATTTCGGCCATCAAGCAGGCGGCGGAATTCGGCATCGGAGGCGCGCAACAACTGGCGGCCATGCTGCTGTTGATTACGGATGTGCACAGCCTGGGCCTGCAAGCCGCCCAAAAGACGTACCTGACCGTGCCTTCGTACTGGGACATGAACGATGGCACGCGCGCCTTCACCAAGAAGTTCGAAGCGCGCGTGGGCCGCCCGCCCACCTTCCTGCAAGCCGGTGTATACAGTTCGGTGCGCCATTACCTGCAAGCGGTGAAAGCGGCCGGCACGGCCGATTCCGACGCGGTGATGGCGAAGATGAAATCGCTGCCCATCGACGACCCGTTCAGCCTGAATGCGCGCATCCGCGAAGACGGCCTGGTGGTGCGCGACATGATGCTGGCGCAGGTGAAAACGCCCGCGCAATCCAAGGCGCCTTGGGACTACTACAACATCGTGCGCAACATCCCCGGCGACACGCTTGCCTGGCCGCTGTCGGAAAGCCAATGCCCGCTCGTCAAGAAATGACGCCGCCTGACAGCCGCCCCGTCGCACTGGCCGACTTTGGCAGCTTCTACGCGGGCGGCAGGCCGGTGCACATTGCTGGCCTGCCGCAGCGCGAGATTGCCTTCACCAAAAGCGCGACGCTGGCCTACGACCCCAACGGCCAATACCACGTTGAGCAGGCGTATGTGCAGTACTTCGTGCCGGCGCCGCTGACGCATCCGCTGCCCATCGTGATGCTGCACGGCGGCGGCATGACGGGTGCGATGTGGGAACAGACACCCGACGGCCGTTCGGGCTGGATGCAGCACTTTCTGCGCCAGGGTCATGCCGTGTTCGTTGTCGACAACGTCGAGCGCGGCCGCGCTGGCTGGACACCGTTCGAACAGGTGTGGCCCGAAGCGCCCATCATGCGCAGTGCCGAAGAAAGCTGGTCGCTGTTCCGCTTTGGCCGCGCCGAGGATTTCGCGGCGCGGCGCGCGTTTGCGGGGCAGCGCTTTCCCGTCGGCGCGTTCGATGACTTCATTCGTCATGCCGTGCCGCGCTGGCTGGGCAACAACGATGCTGCCCTGCAAGGCTTTTGCGCGGTGCTGGATCGCGTGGGCCCTTGCCTGGTCATGGCGCACAGCCATGGCGGAGAAGTCGCGTATCGCGCTTTGCATGCCCGGCCCGATCTTGTGCGCGGCGTGATCGGCATTGAACCGTCCGGGTTCACCGCCGATGTCTCCGCCGCTGCCGTAACGGGCAAGCCGTTCCTGTTTGTCTATGGGGATTATCTGGACGCCACGCCGCTGTGGCAGCGGCTGCGCCAGGGCGGCCAGGATTATGCAGAAGCGCTTGCGCGTCAGGGCGCGCGTGTGGACATGTGGTGGTTGGCAGAGCAGGGCATCACCGGCAATTCGCACATGCCGATGATGGATGACAACAGCGACGACATCGCCACCCGCATCGGCGCGTGGATCCGCAGCGCGGCCCTTACTCGCTGACCGCCGCCGCCTTCTCCAGCGCTTGGGTCAGATCCGCGATGATGTCGTCCGGCGATTCCAGACCGATGTGCAGGCGGACCAGCGCGTTGTCGCCTTCGCCCCAATAGCGATGCTTGGACAGATCCTTGGGCGACACAAGCTGCACCAGGCTTTCATAGCCGCCCCACGAAAAGCCGATGCCAAACAGGGTCAGCGCATCGACAAAGGTGCGCGCCGCCGCGGGGGATAGCTTCAGTTCCACGGACAGCATGCCGTTGGAACCCGTGCAATCGCGCTGCCACAGCGCATGGCCCGGATCCTGCGGCCACGCGGGATGGAACAGCCGCAAGGTTTCGGGGCGCTGCTTGAAGAATTCGCACACCTGCATGGCATGACGCGCATGCTGCGCCATCCGGATCGGCAACGTGCGGACGCCGCGCAGCGCCAGCCACGCGTCGTCCGCGCTGATGGAATAACCCATGGCGTACTGCGTGCGGTTCAGCTTGCGCGCGATGGCTTCGTCGTTCGTCACCACGGCGCCCAGCATCAGGTCAGAGTGACCGCCCACGTACTTCGTGCCGGCAATCACGGACACTTGCGCGCCCAGCGTCAGCGGACGATAGATGTAGCCGGACCCCCAGGTGTTGTCCGTGGCCAGCACCAGGCCGTGGCGTTTGGCAAAGGCGGCCATCGCGCCCATGTCCAGCATCTCGAACAACAGCGAACCGGGCGATTCCACGTACAGCAGCTTGGTGTTCGGCTGCACCAGCGCGTCCATGTCTTCGTCGGCAGAGAAATACGTAATGTCGATGTTCATGCGCTTGAGTACGGCATCGTCCAGTTCACGCATCGGGCCGTACACGCAATCAGAAATCAGTGCGTGGTCGCCCGCCGAGCACAGTGCCATCATCACCATCGTCATGGCCGACAGGCCCGAAGACGCCAGATAGCAATGCGTGCCGCCTTCCAGCTTGGCGAAGACGTCTTCCAATGCCGCGTGGGTGTCCATGCCCATGCGTCCGTAGGTCGTGGCGCGGCCGCCGGCGGCTTTGCTGCGCTGCGCCTGCTCCAGCGCGGCCAGGTTTTCAAAGCGCACGGTGCTGGCGCGCATGGGCGGCAGCGGCACCGGCGCGGTGCCGGTTTCGGGGTCGAACGGGGCGGTGCCCGCGTGCTGCAAAACCGTATCGATGTGTTTGGAGGTCATCTTCAGAGGTAACGCGTAGGAATGATCGACAGGAAAGTATCAACAGAGCCGGAGGGCCGGCACATCAATGCAGGCACCACGCCGGTCGAAGACGGATAGGGTGAACCATATCAGGCGCGCGGCGGCCTGTCCTTAGCCGCTGACCCATTGCACGACGTCGGGCAGCTCGGCGCGCGTCGTGCGATAGCTGTTGGCCGGGTGCGCCGTGTCGGCATAGCCGAACGAAATGGCACACACAACGCGGCGTTCAGGTGCGATGCCCAGCACGTCGCGCAGCACCTCGGGGTACATCGCCAGCGATGCCTGCGCCACCGTCGCCACGCCGTTGGCCTCTGCGGCCAGCAGGAAATTGGCGACGTAGCCGCCGCAGTCCATCGCCCCGTATTCGCCCAGCGCCTCGTCGGTGGTGATGATGGCCACATGCGGCGCATCGAACAGCGCGAAGTTGCGCAGCTCTTGCCGGCGATACGCATCGCGGTCGCCGCGTGCAACGCCCACGGCGCCGTACAACTGAAAGCCCGACTCGCGGCGGCGCGCCAGATATTCGTTGCGGTATTCACGCGGGAAGGGGAAGTCAGGAGCAAAGCCCGCCGGCCCCTCAGCCCGCGCCAGCAATGCCGCACGCAGGCGATCCGTGCCCGCGCCTTCGGTGATGGCCACTTGCCAGGGCTGGCAGTTGCACCAGGACGCAGTGCGCTGAGCCAGCGTCAGTATGCGTTCGATAACGGGGCGCGGCACCGGCTGCGGCAGGAATGCCCGGCAGCTATGGCGGGCAAGCAGCCACGCTTGCAAGGCGGCGTCGGGGACGTTGGTGTCGGCTTCGGCAGCGGCGCCGGAAGAGGCTGCCGCAGGGACGGCGCGAGAGGCTGCGGCTTGGGCAGCGGCTGCGCGAGTCTGAGTATCTGGCACGGCGGGGGTCGTCATGGCGTGGCTGTCTCTCCGGTTGGTGTTCCGCACCGGCGTGGCGGCGCGGGGTTGCGCAGGTTTGCCCTTATGATGCCATTCTCCGCCACCCGAGCGGCCCCATTCCAGGCGAATCCCATGCTGCCCTTCGACACCCTGATCGCATTTTTCGGCATCGCCGTGCTGCTGGCGCTGACGCCCGGGCCGGACAATCTGTTCGTGTTGATGCAGTCCGCCATCTGGGGACGCAAGGCCGGCATGCTGGTCGTGCTGGGCTTGTGCACCGGGTTGCTGGGCCACACCGCAGCGGTCGCGCTGGGCCTGGCGGCCGTGTTCGCCGCCTCGCCCATGGCCTTCACGGCCTTGAAGCTGGCGGGCGCTGCCTACCTGGCTTATCTGGCCTGGCAGATCCTGCGCGCGCCGGTGGAATCCGACGCCGGCAAACGGCCCGAGCCGCAAAAGCCGGGCGCCTTGTACCGGCGCGGCATCGTCATGAACCTGACGAATCCCAAGGTGCTGCTGTTCTTCTTCGCCTTCCTGCCGCAATTCACCACGCCCGCCTTGGGACCCGTCGGCATTCAGGTCATGCAGCTGGGCGCGGTGTTCATGGTGTCGACGCTGCTGGTGTTCGGCGCCATCGCCTTTTTTTCAGGCGCGTTTGGCGAACTGCTGCAACGGTCCGTCACCGCCAAACGCTGGCTGAACCGCATCGCCGCGCTGGTATTCGTGGGGCTGGCGGTCAGGCTGGCGACGGCGTCGCGCTGAAACGCACGATACCGTCCGCGCCCGTCGCACGCTTGAGCTTGCCTTCGAAATACAAAGCATGAAGATGCGCCAGCGCCTCGCCCATGGCGAAGGTCAGTTGGTGCAGATCCAGCTTGCGCTTGAACAGCACGGGCACGATGTCTGACGTGGATTGCGGCGCGGCCGCACAAGCTTCCAGCACTTCGGCCAGGCGGTCGCGGTGGTGCGCATGCTGTTGCGCGATCCGCTCGTGCAGGCCCGTGAACGGCCGGCCATGCGACGGCAACACCACGGTGTCATCGGGCAGCCCGTCATAGCCGTCCAGCGACCGCAAGTACAAGGGCAGCGGATTGGCGTCGGGTTCGTAATCGAACACGCTGACGTTGGTGGAAATGCGGGGCAACACCATGTCGCCCGAGATCAGCACATTCAGCCCGGGCGAGTGCAGCGACGCATGTTCCGGCGCATGGCCATAGCCCACGATCACGCGCCAGTCGCGCCCGCCGATGCGGACCTGATCGCCATGCATGATGCGCGTATAACGCGACGGCACGGCCGGCACCAGGTTCGGGTAGTAGTTGGCGCGTTCGCGGATCTGCGCCTGGGCATCCGGGTCGGTCAAACCATGGCGCGCGAAATGCTCAACGGCTGATTGGCCGCCGGGGCCGCCCCCCGCCTGGTTACGGCGCGACGACCACAACGACGCCACCACGAAGTCTGTCATTGTCATCCACAGCTGCGCGTCCCAGCGTTCGCACAGCCAGTGCGCCAAACCGATGTGGTCCGGGTGCATATGCGTGACCAGCACGCGCAGAACGGGCAGGCCTTCCAGCTCGTTCTTGAACACGTCTTCCCATAGCGCCTTGACCTCGTCGCGCGAAATGCCGGTATCGACGATGGTCCAGCCGTCGCGGCCGTCGATGTTGTCGCGCAGCAGCCAGAGGTTGATATGATCCAGCGCGAACGGAAGCGGCATTCGTATCCACTTGACCCCATCAGTCACCACATGGGCGCGGCCGGCTTCGGGCTGGAAATCGGCCCACGGGTATTGCAGTTTCTGTTCGTTGGGGTTCATTGCCTCTTGCTCCACGCTTGACGTTCACGTCAAGTCATCATAATTTACGTTTACGTAAACTGCCACACGTCGCATGCCCTCGTCAACCTGGACCATCTCTGAACTCGCCCGCGAGTTCGACGTCACGCCCCGCACGATCCGCTTCTACGAAGACCAGGGGATCGTCAGCCCGGCGCGCGAGGGCCGCAACCGCATCTTCGGTCCGCGCGACCGCACACGCCTGAAGCTTGCGTTGCGTGGCAAGCGGCTGGGATTGCAACTGTCTGAAATCCTGACGCTGATCGACATGTACGACGGCCCCGGCGACACCGACGTGCAGCTGCGCCAATACCTGAGCGTACTGGAACAGCATCGCGCGACGCTGGAGCAGCAGCGCCGCGACATCGAAGACACGCTGCAAGAGATCGCCCAGCAGGAACGCGAGTGCCGCAAGCTGCTGGCGCAGCAGCCATAAGGACGGCACATGGGCGCCCTGCAAACCGTTGCGCTGTTCGTCCTGACAGCGCTGGCCGAGATCATCGGCTGCTATCTGCCGTACCTGTGGCTGCGCAAGGGCCATTCCATCTGGCTGCTGGCGCCCGCCGCCGCAAGCCTTGCGCTGTTTGCCTGGTTGCTGACTTTGCACCCTACCGCATCGGGCCGCGTCTATGCCGCTTATGGCGGCGTGTACATCGGCATGGCGCTGTTGTGGCTGTGGGCCGTTGATGGCGTGCGGCCCAGCATCAGCGACTGGGTGGGCGTAGGCCTTTGCCTGGCCGGCATGCTTGTCATCATGTTCGGTCCGCGCAGCGCGTAGACACCAGGGCCGCTCGGCCCCACATTGCATTCGGGAATCTGCAAGCGCCGGCATCGTGTCCGGCACTGATAGCTGCACCCGAAAATCAGACTTATCCAATATCTTTGTGCACGCCCGAAAGGCAAGATCGCCGGAGCGCCTCAGCGAGGCTCGCGCCCGTTATCGGCAGTCTTTGGCTAAGGGTTCTTATCATGCACAAGTCTCGTCATCACCCCGTCCTTGACCGGCATCCGCACCTGCGCGCCACGGCCGACTCCGCCGGTTTCGAATGTCTGGACAACGAATGGCGCGGCTTGTCAGCCACCTATCGCTTCCAATGCGGCGCGCGTCATCTGTTTGAGCGCACGCTGCAAACCTTTGGCCGCGCCCGCGAAACCAAATGCCCCAAATGCGTAGCGGAACAGAACTTTGCGCGCCTGCTTGAGCGGTCGCAGGCTTGCGGCGTGCAATGCCTGGAACCGCGTTGGCTCGGCTGGGACGAACCGCATCGCTTCCAATGCGCGGCCGGGCACACGTGGACGCGCAAAGGCAACAAGGCGCTGGACCGTACCGGTTGCCCCACCTGCGGGCGCGACGCCGGCTACTTGCGCCGCCGGGAAGACCTGATGACGCGCATGCACCAAACCGCCCAGGCGCGCGGCGGTGTCTGTCTGGATACCGAAAGCCGGCGCGGCCAGAAGATCTTCCGGTTCCGCTGCGGCGCAGGCCATGAATGGAACGCGCCCGGCGCTGACGTCCTGCGGCGCACGTGGTGCCCGGAATGCGCGCGCTTGCGCAAGGTCGAGGGGTATCGCCACCCCGATGGCCTGGAACGCTTGCAGCGCAAGGCGGCAGAACGGGGCGGCTTGTGCCTGTCGGATACCTACGGCGGGCTGGGCATGCGCTACCGCTTCCGGTGCGCGCATCAACATGAATGGCAGGCCACGGGCGGCAAGATCCTGCTGGGCAGCTGGTGCGGCGTGTGCGCCAACGCCAACAAGCGTTTGGGCATTGAAGCCGCGCACGACGCCGCGCACGCGCGCGGCGGGCGTTGCCTGTCTACGGTCTATATCAACAC
>CAJYKY010000496.1 GCA_913775005.1 uncultured Achromobacter sp. | reverse complement strand
GCTGGCGCCCAATCCCACAGCCGCCTTGCTGGGCGCGGCACTTACCGGCTGCGGCTTTGCGCTGGTGTTCCCGGCGATCGGCGTGGAGGCGGTGGCGCGAGTGCCGGCGGGTAGCCGCGGCGCGGCGCTGGGCGCCTATTCGGCGTTTCTGGACCTGGCGCTGGGCGTGACAGGCCCCGTTGCCGGCTACATCTCCAGCGGTTTCGGCTATCCGGTGATCTTTTTGTCCGCTGCGCTGGCCGTCATGATCGGCTTTGTCATAGCCTTCGGCCTGCAACGGCACGCCAGCCGGCAGGCGGCTGCCGCTATATAGCTAGAAGAATTAAAGACATTCAATATTCTTCGTTTGAATTCATATAACGAATTGTTAGATTTAGGCCTCGTTCCCACGCGCGCCTTTCATTCGTTCTATGAACCTGACCTTCGACCACGTCCACAAACACTTCGGCGACCTGCCCGTTGTGGACGGCTTTACCAGCGAATTCAAGACCGGTGAACTGGTCGCCCTGGTTGGCCCGTCGGGTTGCGGCAAGTCCACTTTGCTGCATTTGGCAGCCGGGCTGGAAAAGCCCACGCAGGGCAAGGTGCTGGCCGATGGCGTACCCGTCGCCGGCCCGCATCCCAGCCGCACGCTGGTATTCCAGGAACACGCGTTGTATCCGTGGCTGACCCTGGAAGACAACGTGGCGCTGGCGTTGGAATTTCAAAAGGTTCCCAAGAAGCGCGCCCGCGAAGCCGCCCGCCAATGGCTGGCGCGCGTCAGCCTGGGCGGTTTTGAGCATTACTACCCCCATCAGGTGTCCGGCGGCATGCGCCAGCGCGCGGCGCTGGCTCGCGCCTTCATCGCGCAGCCGAAAACGATGCTGATGGACGAACCCTTCGGCGCGCTCGACGCGCTGACGCGCCTGAGCCTGCAAGATGTGCTGGTCCAGCTGATCGCGCAGGAAAAGCCCACCGTGCTGCTCGTCACGCACGACGTGGACGAAGCGCTGTTCCTGGCCGACCGCATCGTCGTCTTCAGCCCGCGCCCGGCGCGCGTGCTGAAGGAATTCAACCTGACGCATCGCGAAAAAACGCACGACCTGTCGGATCTGGCCACCGAAAAGCGCGAGATCCTGCGCTTGCTGGGTATCGCCGTCGACGGCTCGCACGCCCATTCCGATCTGGCGCTGGCCGCCTGATTCCCGAATCCGCAATGGGGCGGCGCTGCGCGCGGCCCATCCTGAATTCCCCTGGAGCTCCTTCTCATGAAACTGAAGCAATGGTTGTCCCTGCCGCTGGCGGCTGCGTTGTTGGCTGCGGCGCCGGCCATGGCGGCTGAAAAATTCCGCGTGGGGTATCTGCGCGTGATGGACGACGCGCAGGCGATCGTGGCGCAAGAAGGCGGCTTCTACAAGAACGCGGGGCTGGATTCGGAGCTGATCGAATTCAAGTCCGGCACTGACCTCATCAAGGCCATTGTGGGCGGGCAGCTGGATATCGGCGTGCTGGGCTTCACCAATGCCGTGGCCTGGGCGTCCAAGGGCGCTGACTTGAAGGTCGTGGGCGGCGCGCAGCAGGGCTATCACTCGCTGATCGTGCGTGACGATTCCGGCATCAAGGACATCGCCGGCCTGAAGGGCAAGACGCTGGCTTCGCAAGCCGAAGGCAGCACGGCTGACGTCGTGCTCAAGGGCGTGGTGCTCAAGCAAGGCAACCTGGCGGCGGACGACGTCAACGTCATGGGCGTGAGCCCGGCGGTGGCGGTGCAATCGCTGGTGGGCAAGCGCGTGGACGCGGCCTTTCTGTTTGAACCCTATGACCGCATTGCGCAGCTGGTCGCGCCGGTCAAGCAGATCTACGAAGTGGGCCAAGCGTGGCCGTTCCCGTGCATGGTCGTGATCACCTCCGGTGAAACGCTGGCCAAGCGCAAGGACGACGTCTGGAAGGCGTTGGATGCGCAGAATCAGGCGATCACGCTGCTGCAAAAAGAGCCGGCCAAGGCCTCCAAGCTGATCGCGTCTTACTTCATCGCCGAACCCACCTTGAAGACGCTGACCCGGGGCGAATTGCCGCGCGAAACCGTCATCACCGAAGCCATCAGTACGCAGGTCTTCACGCCCAAGCTGACGCAAAAAGACACCGCGCGCATGCAAGAAATTGCCGACATCCTGCAAGCCCAGGGTTCGCTCAAGACGCGCGACGGCAAGCCGTACGACGTGTCCAGCATCGTTGATCTGTCCTGGCAAGAGGCGCGCAAACTTTGAGCTCGTCTACCCGAGTGACCGGCGCCCGCAAGCATCTTGCGGGCGTTTTGGGCGTCCTGTTCATTTTGGCGTTGTGGCAGGCGGCGGCATTCGCGCTGCCTGATTTCCTGATGCCGGGCGTGCCCGCCGTGCTGGAGCGGCTGTTCCAGGACCTGGGCAAAGAATCCTTCCATCAAAGCCTGATCGGCACGCTGGGCCGTCTGGGCGCGGGCTATGGGCTGGCGCTGGTGGCCGGTATTGGCTTCGGTCTGGTGGCGGCCGTGTTGTTCTTCTTCCGGGAAGTGCTCCGTAGCGCCATTGTCATTCTTCAATCGATTCCGTCGATTGCCTGGGTGCCGCTGTTCCTGATCGTGATGGGCTTTGGCAGCACGCCGATCATCGTGGTGGTGGCGTTGTCGGCCTTCTTCCCGGCGGCGCTCAGCGTCATGAACGCAACGGAATCCGTGCAGCGCGTGCACGTGTCGGCCGCGCGCGTCATGGGCGCCACGCCTTGGGGCCTGGTCAAGCGCGTGTACCTGCCGGCGGTGATGCCGGAGCTGATCACCGGCGCGCAGCTGGCGTTCGGCAATGCGTGGCGCGCGCTGATCTCCGCCGAAATGCTGATCGGCTTTGGCAAGGGCCTGGGCCGTTCACTGGCGTACTCAGGCGAGATCGCCGACATGACGGGCGTTATGACCAACATCCTGGTCATCGCCGTGCTGGCCGCGCTGATCGATCAGTTCGTGCTTGAAAACCTCAAGCATCGGCTGCTGCGGTATCAATACGTTTGATGGCGGTATCAGCATGAATTCCGGAGCGCGTGCCCCAGCCTGGCTTGTCCGCTTTGGCCGTTTTGTCTGCGCACTGCGGCTTGGGCAGATCTGGCGGCTTGCGCAGATGGCTGGCATCGCGCCGCTTGCTCTGGCCGCTAGCCTGCTGCTGGCAGGCACCGCATCCGCCCAGCCAGCCGGCTTTGCCAACGCCAAGGCACGCGGCGAGCTGGTGGTTGGCGTACCGTACCTGGCGCCGCTGCCCGTAGCCGGCGCCAAGATCCGCACCCCGGAAGGCCTGGACGCCAACATGGCAGAAAAGCTGGCACAAAGCCTGGGCATGCCCGTGCGTCTGCAAGCC
>CAJYKY010000495.1 GCA_913775005.1 uncultured Achromobacter sp. | reverse complement strand
TTTCCCCTTATGTCCGTTATGTGGCCGTTACGAATTCCATACGTCGCGGCAGGCCGGTCCGTGAACCCGGACGCTGTCACCGCCCCGACGACAGTGAATATACGGATGGCGGACGATAAGCAAAAGACAGTATTTTTGTTTCAGTGAAAGCTTTTCCTGATACCCCTCCGCGATCGCTTCCCCGTTTTCATTGCGCGTTGCAGCCCCCCATTTCCATTACGGACCCCGCCCATGAATCTGCGCCAACTGCGCGCCTTTGTCTCGATTGCCGAGCACCGTAGCATCCGCGCGGCAGCGCGCGCCTTGTTCATCACCCAGCCCGCCGCCACGCGCAGCCTGCGCGAACTGGAGCAAAGCGTTGGAGCGGAACTGGTGCGCCGCAGCGCGCGCGGCGTGGAACTGACGACTTATGGCGACGCGCTGTACAAGCGGGCCGTGATCATCCTGCAAGAGACCCGCCGCGCGCAGGAGGAAATCGGGCAGATGCTGGACGGCGAAGGCGGCACCTTGAACCTGGCAATTAGTTCGTCGGCGCTGACCGCCCTGCCCGCCGCGTTGATGGCGTTTCGCCAGCGCATGCCGCGCGTGGCGGTGTCGTTCAATGAGGTCGCGCCGCCTTACAGCCATGAACAGCTGGAATCCGGCCGCTACGACCTGCTGGTGCAAACGGAATATGACGGCGATATCGAAGACGGCTTTGCGCGCCGCACGCTGTTCACCTTGCCGATGGCGGTGGGCGCGCGCGCGGGCCACCCGCTGCGCCATGCGCGCAGCCTGGCCGATATGCACGATGCACTGTGGCTGTTGCCAGGCAATATCCAGGCGCCCTCGAACCTGTTGCGGCTGGCGTTCGATGCGCATGGGCTGCCGCCACCGCGTGATGTCATTCCGTGCCAGTCCATCGCCATCGCGCTGGCCATCATGGCCGAAAGCGATGCGCTGGGCATCTTCGTACGCGCGCTGTTCGATCATCAGTTGATGCCGCGCCCGCTGCGCATGGTGCCGCTGACGCACGAGCTGCCCGCCGCACGCGTGTCGATTCTGACCCGCGCCGAGTCCCCGCCGACACCCGCCGCGCAGTGCTTTATCGACTGCCTGCTGCACGCACAGGCGCGCGCGGACCTGCGGACAGTGGGCACCCCTGCCTGACCGGTTATCATTGGCGCCGGGCCACGCCGATGATGTCGAAACCGGCCTGTCGCCCCCTTCTTGCGGTTCCCACTGATGGCGTTTCCTAAACTTCCCTCCCCGCCCACCTTGACCGACACGGTCACCAAACGCCTGCTCGCCGAGATCGACGAGGGCCGCGTGCTGCCTGGTGAAAAACTGCCCACCGAAGCTGCGCTGGCGGAACAGTTTGGCGTCAGCCGTACCGTGATCCGCGAAGCGGTGTCGCGGTTGCGGCAGGATGGCATTGTGGAGGCGCGGCAAGGCAGCGGCGTGTATGTCACCGGCCTGACAGGCAACCGTGCGCTGCGCATCGACGCCGCCGAGCTCAGCTCGCTGGACGCCGTGCTGCACATCGTGGACTTGCGCCGCGCGCTGGAAACCGAAATCGCCGCTCAGGCCGCCGCCATGCGCAAGAAGCGCGACATGGCGGAAATTGACCAAGCGCTTGCCGCCATTTCGCAAGCGGTGGCGGATGGCGGCGACGGCGTGAAGGAAGACGTGGCGTTTCACCGCAGCATCGCACGTGCGACGGGCAACCCGTATTTCTTGACGACGCTGGCCTTTGTGAGCCAGTTTCTGGAAGCGGCCACGCGCGTCACACGCGGCAACGAAGCCCGGCACGCCAACCTGATGCGCGATGTGCTGCAAGAGCACAACGCCATTGTCGAGGCCATCCGCCAGCAAGACGTTGCGGGCGCCCGCGAGGCCGCCCGCATTCACATGGTGAACGCCGCCAAACGGCTTAGCCAGGCGCACCGCTGACCTGCCGCTGGGCTTGGGGTTGAGCATGGGGCGGCAAATCCCTGACGCCAATGCGCCAGCGCTGCGCAACCACCCCCATGATGACAATGACGCCCGCCAGCAAGGACGTATATGCAACTTCATTGCGGTACGTGCCTTCCACCACCATGGTGATCAGCGCGGCAATGATGCTGGCAATAACGGCATACGTCAGCCACGGAAACAGCCACATCTTCAAGCGCAACTCAACGCCTTCGGCCTGCAAGCGATAACGCATGCGCAGGTGCGACAGCGCAATTGCCAGATACACGAAGAGCGCGATCGTGCCAGTGGCCTGCATCAATACGTCGTAGAGATCCATCTTGGACATCGCCATCATGGCCACGGCGGCGAACGCGAACACGCTGGACACCAGCACGCCCACATACGGCGTGCCGGTGCGCCGGCCCGTGATTTGCATGAGCCGATGCGCATCGCCCCGGCACGATAGCGAATACAGCATGCGCGACGCCGTGTACAAGGCAGAGTTGAAGCAGCTGCACACCGACGTCAGCACGATGAAATTGACGATGGCCTGCGCATGCGGCACACCCAGCGCGTCAAGCGCCACGTTGTAGCTGCCATGCGTGGGCTGCGCCAGCTGCGGATCGTTGTACGGCACGAGGCACACGATCAGAAAAATGGAGCCCACGTAGAACAGGCAGATGCGCCACACCACCGAGCGCGTCGTCTTGATGATTTCGCGGGCGGGGTCGGCGGATTCGGCGGCGGCCACCGTGACGATTTCAGCGCCGATGAACGCGAACATCACGCCCAGCAACGCCACCACCACCGATTTCACGCCATTGGGCATGAAGCCCTGCGCCGTCAGCTGAGACACGCCGCGCGCTTCGCCCCACGGCCAAAGATGCACCACCGCCAGGCTGCCCACGACCAGGAACGCGACGATGGCAATGACCTTGACCAGCGCAAACCAGAACTCGAATTCGCCATAGCTGCGCACATTCATGAAGTTGACGATGATGAGGGCCACCGTAACGACCAGTGCATAGCCCCAGCCAGGCAAGATGGGGAACCAGCCGTGCAGGATCTGCCCCGCCACATAGGCTTCCCAGCCCATCAGCAAGGCCCAGAAATACCAGTACAGCCAACCGATGGTGAAGCCGGCCCATCGCCCGATAGCGCGGTCGGCGTAGGTGGAGAACGAGCCGGTATCGGGCTGGGCCACGGCCATTTCGCCCAGCATGCGCATCGCCAGAATGACGAGGATGCCGCCGCCCACATAAGCCAGAATGACTGCCGGGCCGGCCAGTGCAATCTGCTTACCCGACCCGACAAATAGCGCGGCGCCGATAACGCCGGCAATCGACATCATCGTCAGATGCCGTGATTTCAACCCGCCCGACAGGCTGGTATGTTGCGTGCTTTCCAATTGCCCCCTCCTTTGGATGCGCCGGCGAGACCCGCGCGCACATGCCTAAGCTGCGGGGTATTCTCGCCAGGCCAGGTGGCAATGGCTATCAGATGAGTCTTAAAGGTTTTGGAAAACTGATAGGGATAGGCCGCGAGGGACGCAACCGCGACAGAAACACGCGCTAAGCAAACGCCTTCGTAAAGAAGTCGCGCGTACCGAAGTTGCCGGACTTCAACGCGATGCTGATGTCGGCCCCGGCCACAGGCGCATGGCCCGCACACCACGGCACGCCCGGGTCGATCTGCTCGCCAATGGCGATCTGTTCCAAGCCCAGCGCCTGCACCACCGCGCCCGACGTTTCGCCGCCCGCCACGATCAGCTGGCGCACGCCGCGTTCGACCAGGCCCACCGCAATGCGCGCAATCGCCGCTTCGATCATGGCGCCAGCGCGTTCCACGCCCAGCGCCCCCTGCGCGGCCTTGACCGCGTCCGGCTGTGCGGTCGAATAGATCAGCACCGGACCGTCCTGCATGCGCGGTTCGGCCCAGGCCAACACGTCTTGCACCACGTCTTCGCCCGAGGCCAGACGCAGCGGGTCAAGCGCCAGTGCAGGCCGCCCGCTTTCGATGAAGGCAGCGACCTGCCCATTGGTAGCGGCAGAGCAGCTACCCGCCACCACGGCCTGCAAGCCCGGCGCGCGCGCCTGCTTGGCTGCGCTGGCTGCATTCAGGCCCCAGTTGCCCGGCAAGCCGATGGCCACGCCCGAGCCCGCCG
>CAJYKY010000494.1 GCA_913775005.1 uncultured Achromobacter sp. | reverse complement strand
TCCCGGGATTGACACCGAACCGACCTTTACGCCCGACGGTGCTTCCATTATCTTTACGAGTGACCGCAGCGGCGGGCCGCAAATCTACCAGACCGGCTCGACAGGTGGCGACGCACGCCGCCTCACGTTTAATGGTGGTTACAACATATCACCCCGAATTTCCCCCGATGGATCGACGCTGCTGTACGTTGCAAGACGCGACGGCGCGTTTCGAATCGCGTCGTTGAACCTGTCCTCAGGCTCCGAATCCTTGATCACTGATGGTCGTGACGATCAGTCGCCAAGCTTCGCGCCGAATGGCATGCAAGTCCTTTACGCCGCTATCCAAAATGGCCGTAGCGTACTTGCGGGTGTCTCGAGCGATGGCCGCGTACGGCAGACGCTTTCGGTACTGAACGGGGAAATACGTGAACCGACTTGGGGCCCATTTACCCGATAACACGTGTGACTCTCTTTGCAAAGGAACTATCATGAAGTCGCGCATTGCCAAAAGCCTAACCATCGCCGCTCTGGCTGCCGCCCTGGCAGCTTGCAGCTCCGTCCCTCTCGACGATAAAGCGGGTCAGGGTGGAGGCGCTGGCCAAGGATCTTCGGCCTCTGGCCAAATCCTTGATCCCTTTAACCCCCAAAGCATCCTGGCGCAACAGCGCTCGGTGTACTTTGATTTCGACAGCTACACTGTGTCGGACCAATACCGCGGCCTGGTCGAAACCCACGCCCGCTACCTGGCTTCGCATCAGCAGCAGAAGGTCAAGATCGAAGGCAACACCGACGAACGCGGCGGTGCTGAGTACAACCTGGCCCTCGGCCAGCGTCGTGCAGACGCCGTGCGTCGCATGATGACCCTGCTGGGCGTCAGCGACAACCAGATCGAAACCATCAGCTTCGGTAAAGAAAAGCCGAAGTCGACGGGTACGTCGGAAGCCGACTTTGCTGAAAACCGCCGCGCCGATATCAACTATCTGCGTTAAGATTTTCGTATAGTCCAAGAGCCCTACCACGCGTCGGGACGGTCAGCCGGCCGTCCCGACGTTTGTTTTTATACCCGGGAATATTCATGCGCGATAACGTTCTGTCCCTGCGTCCTCTGATGGTGGCCACTGGCCTGGTGCTTGCGGCCCTGACGGCGCCCGCTCACGCTTTTTCCGATGATGAGGCCCGTAAGGCCATTCTGGATTTGCGTCAGCAGGTTCAGCAGCAGAACGAGCAAAGCCAGCGCGCCAAGCTGCAATTGGCCGATCAGATTCAATCCCTGCAACAGGAAGTTGCCCAGCTGCGCGACCAGTTGGAGCTGGTGTCCCGCCAGCAACCCAGCGCGAAGCCGGGAGCCCCCAGCGGCACGAACCCGCCGGGCGCCAACGCGGGCGATCCCCAGGAACAAGCAGCCTATGACGGCGCGATGGACCTGTTCCGCAAGGGTCAATACAAAGACGCCGCCGAATCGCTGGCGGCCTTCACCGCGCTTTATCCCAACAGCCAGCTGGCCCCCAGCGCGCAGTTCTACCTGGGCAGCAGCCGCTACGGCATGAAGGACTTCAAGGGCGCCATCGAGCAGCTGACCGCCATGGTGCAGAAGTCGCCCGACAACGCGCGCGCGCCGGATGCGCTGCTGATCATTGCGGGTGGCCAGATCGAACTGAACAACCGCGCAGGCGCCAAGGCGTCGTTGCAGCGCATCGTTCGTGACTACCCGAACGCCCCGGCCGCCAGCACGGCCAAGAGCCGCCTGCAACTGTTGCAGTAATGCGGCACGCCGCAAGCGCGGCCAGCGCCTATCGGCATATCCTGCGCCGCCGCGCAGGGCTCATCGCCCTGCTGCTGGCGGCGATTTTCTTGGCACTGCTGGTCGACTTCACCGTGGGTCCGTCGGGACTGCCCTGGGCTGAGCTGTGGCGCACGCTGACCGCGCCCGACGCCGCCGACCCGACCTACCGCGTGATCGTCTGGGACATCCGCCTGCCTTCCGCATTGATGGCCGCCCTGGTGGGTATGGCGCTGGGCCTGGCGGGCGCCGAGATGCAGACCATCCTGAACAACCCCTTGGCCAGCCCCTTCACGCTGGGCGTGTCGTCCGCCGCGGCGTTTGGCGCGTCGCTGGCGATCGTGCTTCAGTTCGGACTGCCGGGCGTGCCGGCGTCCTGGCTCATTGCAGGCAACGCCTTTCTGTTTGCCGTGCTGGCCGCGCTAATGCTGGACGCCGTGGCGCGCTGGAGCGGCATGAATACGTCTGGCGTCGTGCTGTTCGGCATCTCGATGGTCTTTACTTTCAACGCCCTCGTGTCGCTGGTGCAATTCCTGGCCAGCGCCGAGGCCTTGCAGAGCCTGGTGTTCTGGACGATGGGCAGTTTGTCCCGCTCCAGCTGGACTTCGGTCGGCGTAGTGACCGCAGCCGTGTTGCTGACCTTGCCGTTGGCGATGCGGCAGACCTGGAAGCTGACCGCATTGCGGCTGGGCGAAGATCGCGCCGCCAGCTTCGGCGTGGACGTGCGCCGGGTGCGTGTGGCGGCGCTGGCGCGCGTGAGCCTGCTGTCGGCGCTGGCCGTATCGTTCGTGGGCACCATTGGCTTCATCGGCCTGGTGGCGCCGCACATCGCGCGCCGGCTGTTCGGTGAAGACCACCGTTTTTATCTGCCAGGCAGTGCACTGGTCGGCGCGTTGATTCTGACGCTGGCCTCGGTGCTGTCCAAGAACCTGGTGCCGGGTGTGGTCGTGCCCCTGGGCATTCTGACTGCGCTGGTCGGCATTCCCTTCTTCGTGGCGGTGGTGCTGCGCCGGCAACTGCCATGACGCACCGCGCCACTCTGAATATCCATCAGCTCAGCGCCGGCTACGGCCGCGAAGACGTGCTGCACGCGCTATCGATACCCGCGTTGGCGGCGGGCGAAGTCACCGCATTGCTCGGCCCGAATGGCAGCGGCAAGTCCACCTTGCTCAAGGCACTGGCAGGCTTGGTCCGCACGCGTGGCGGCGGCGTGGTGCTGGACGGGCAGGACCTGTCGCGCCTGGGCGTCGGCGAACGCGCGCAGCACATGGTCTACCTGCCGCAAAGCCTGCCTGCCGCCGTGCATTTGCGAGTGTTTGAATCGGTGCTGGTGGCGGCCAATGCCAGCAGAAACACCTTAGCGCCCACGGTCGGGCTGGACGATATCGACCGGCTGCTGGATCGCCTGGGCATTGCCCACCTGGCGCTGCATTACCTGGACGCGCTGTCCGGTGGACAGAAGCAATTGGTGGGGCTGGCGCAAGCGTTGATCCGCCACCCGCGCGTGCTGCTGCTGGATGAACCCCTGTCCGCGCTGGACCTGAACTATCAGTTCCACGTGATGCGGCTCTTGAAGCAGGAAACGCAAGAGCACGGCCTGATCAGCATCATCGTGCTGCACGACCTGAACGTGGCTTTGCAGCATACCGACCGCGCCGTGATGATCGAACACGGCCGTCTGCATGCGCAAGGCGCACCGGCCGACGTGATCACGCCCGCTACGTTGGCTGCCGTGTATGGAGTGCAAGCCCGCGTCGAGGCTTGCTCGCGCGGCTTGCGGCAAGTGCAGATCGATGCGCTGGACGAACATCCGCGCTGACGATTCCTGCAAGTGCGTGTTGCTACACGCCCTGCTGTGCCGGCTTCCGCCTCAGGCGCGTTGCGCGACATCCACGACCGGCGCGCCGGTCATATCGGCCAACTGCTGCGGCGTCAGGTTGAACACCGCATGCGGATGGCCAGCGGCGGCCCACAGGCTGTCGTAGTTGAACAGGTCGGCATCCAGCAACATCACCGGTTTGACGGCATGGCCGATGGGGCACACGCCACCAATCGCGTAGCCCGTGTTGTCGCGCACGAACTTGGCGTCGGCCTTGGCCAGCGCGCCTACCTGCTCGGCCACCTTGGCCTCGTCCACGCGATTCGCCCCGCTGGCGATGACCAGCACCGGAGCGTTGTCGGACGCCCGCCGGAAGATGATCGACTTGGCGATCTGCGCGACCTCACACCCTAGCCCCGCCGCCGCTTCCGCCGACGTCCTGCCCGTTTGCGGCAGCACGACGACGGGCTTGTCGTGCCCGATTTCCAGCAGCAGACGGGCGACGCGTTGGGCCGATTCAGGCAAGGCGGCAAGAGATTCGGGGGACATCGTGGCAGGCTCCATGAAAGACTGCGGATGAGTGTATCAGCGCGGCTCCGCCGTGGATCCCGGCAGCGCCGGGCTAGAATGCCGACCTGGCTTTCCCCTTATCGCCCCACATGCGTTCCGAACCCGACCTGCCCCTGCAAACCGCCCTGATTGGCGGCTACGCCATGTCCTACACCGAGTACGGCCGGGGCGCGCCCATGGTGCTGGTGCACGGCTCACTGTCGGACTGCCGCTACTGGAAGTCGCAGATGGCGCCGCTGGGCAAATCGTTTCGCGTGCTGGCCGTTTGCCTGCGCCGTTACTGGCCGGAATCGTGGGATGGAGAAGGCGATGGTTTTTCCATCGAGCAGCATGCCAGCGATGTGCTGGAATTCATCGACACCGTGGCCGGCGGCCCCGCGCATCTGGTGGGCCATTCCCGTGGCGGCCGCGTGGCGCTGGAAGTGGCCTTGCGCCAGCCAGACGCGCTGCGCAGCCTGACCTTGGCCGACCCCGGCCTGCCCCTGCCCGGCGGCGATGATTCCCGTGGCGGTTTCCGGCAACGCGCGCTGGCGCTGATCCGCGATGGCCAGATCGAAGAAGGCCTGGCCTTGTTCGTGGACACCGTAACTGGCCCAGATACCTGGCGGCGCATGGTGCCGTGGTTCAAAGAGATGGTGCGCGACAACGTCGGCACGCTGTTTGGCCAGGCCGACGAAAAGCCCGAAGCGTTGACGCCGCAACAGATCGCCACGCTGAAGCTGCCGACCTTGCTGATCGGCGGGGCGCTCAGCCCGGCACCCTACCCCGCCGTCCTTGACGCGCTGGCGCAGTGGTTGCCCGCCGCTCACCGCGTGACGGTGGTGGGTTCTTCACACGGCATGAACCTGGGCAATCCGCGCGCGTTCAACGGCGCCATCGAATCGTTCATCGGCGGCTAGGGCGCCCCTGACCGGGCGTCCCCAGCTAGGCCCCACTCACGGTTCAACCGACGCCGCGTGTTTCAGCCGCCGCAGTACAAAGGTCGACCGGCTATGGCGCACGCCGCGTAGCTTGTACAGGCGTTTGCGCAGGAATTCCTCGTAGCCCTCGGTGCCGGCCACGGCCACCTTGATGAGGTAGTCGTACTCGCCCGTCACCAGAAACGCTTCCACCACTTCAGGCAGGCGGGTGATTTCCTCACCGAACCGGGCGAGTGTCTCGTCATCGTGGTGCTCTAGCGTGACTTCGATCATCACGGTATCCGGCAAGCCCAGCGCCTTCTGGTTCAGCAAAGCCGCATAGCCTTCGATCACGCCCGCCTCTTCCAGCGCCTTCACCCGGTTCCAGCAGGGGGTCGGAGACAAGCCCACCTGCTCGGCCAACTTCAGGTTCGTCAGCCGCCCGTCGGCGCGCAACGCGCGCAGGATCTTGCGATCGGTGTCATCGATTTTGGGAGGGTTGGACATGGCGGGAAGATTCCGAAAGAGAAATTCTCTACAAATTCGAATTCTACTAGGGATAAATTCCTCACAATCGTCAAAACTGCCGCAGAACAAGAAACCTATTTTGTGTTGCCAGCCGTAGACTTTCCAGCAAGACGAGCCGCTATCCCGCCCGTCCGATTTCGGCGCTTCCGCTGCGGCACAACCCGGCGGACGCGCCGGCAGTTCCAACGCAGCAAGCCGCGCGCCGATCCGCGCGGCTGGAAACCATGTCCCACGCAGCAGCTGTACCCGCAAGAACCGGTCTGGGCCTGTCCGGCACCGTCATGCTTTTGACCGCACCGGCATTGTTCGCCTCAAACATGGTCGCCGCCCGCTGGGCGCACGACGCCAATCTTCCCCCCGTCTTCCTTGCCTTCGGCCGCTGGCTGTTGGCCCTGTTGATCCTGCTGCCTATTGCCGCGCCCGCCTTGCGCGCCCACCGGCACACGTTGTGGCGCAGCGTGCCCGCGCTGCTACCGCTGGCGGTGCTAGGCATGGGCGTGGCCGTGGCGCCGCAGTACATCGGCGCGCAGACCACCAGCGCCACCAATATCGCGCTGATTTTTTCGTGCAGCCCCATTCTGGTGGCGCTGCTGGAAGCCGTGATCTGGCGTAAGCCGCTGTCGGCCCTGCGCGCCGCAGGATTAGCCTTGGCGCTAGGCGGCGTACTGGTGGTGTTGTCGCGCGGGGATGTTCAGGCGCTGGCCCGGCTGGCGTTTGGCCAGGGCGACCTGTGGGTGCTGCTGGCCGCGACCGGCTGGGCGTTCTACACCGTTCTGCAAAAACGGCTGACGCTGCCCGCCGTGCCGGACAGCGCAAGGCTGGCCACGCTGATGCTGGGTGGCGTATTGGCGCTGGCGCCCTTTGCCGCCATCGAAGCCGCAGCCGGCGCTACGCCGCCCTGGGCCGACCCGCGCCTGGCGGCCGTGCTGCTCTTTTTGGCCGTTGTGCCCAGCCTGGGCGCGTACTACGTCTACGGACGGCTGATCAGCCAAGCAGGTCCGGCCACCGCGGGCCTGTCGATGTTCCTGGTGCCGGTGTATGCCGCGTTGCTGGCGTGGCCGCTATTGGGCGAAGCCCCGCAGCTGTTCCATGCCTACGGCTTCGTGATGATTCTGATGGGCGTGAAGCTGGCCTCGACGCGCATGCGGACCAGGGCGGCCACCGCGGCCGCCCCTGCCTGAACCCGCTTAGCGCCCGGCGCCCTGCGCCGCAATCACTTCCTGCGCCACCTGACGCGGCGCTTCGGCGTAGTGCTTGAACTCCATCGTGTAGGTGGCGCGGCCCTGCGTCAGCGACCGCAGCGACGTCGAATAGCCGAACATCTCGGCCAGCGGCACTTCCGCGCGCACCACCTTGCCGCCCCCGCCCGCGATGTCTTCCATGCCTTGCACCATGCCTCGGCGAGACGACAAGTCGCCCATGACGTTGCCGGTGAAGTCTTCAGGCGTTTCCACTTCCACCTGCATCATAGGTTCAAGCAGCACCGGGTCGGCACGCCGCATGCCTTCCTTGAACGCCATCGAACCCGCCATCTTGAAGGCGTTTTCGTTCGAGTCGACGTCGTGGTACGAGCCGAAGAACAAGGTCGCCTTCACATCCACGACGGGGTAGCCCGCCAGCACGCCGGCGTTCAACGATTCCCGGATGCCCTTGTCGACGGCCGGAATGAATTCACGCGGCACCACGCCACCCTTGATGGCGTCAACGAATTCGTAGCCCTTGCCCGGCTCTTGCGGCTCCAGCTTCAGCACCACGTGGCCATACTGGCCACGGCCGCCCGATTGCTTGACGAATTTGCCTTCGACCTCGTTGCAAGCTTTGCGGATGGTTTCGCGGTACGCCACCTGCGGCTTGCCCACGGTGGCTTCCACGTTGAACTCGCGCTTCATGCGGTCAACCAGGATTTCCAGATGCAGCTCGCCCATGCCCGAGATGATGGTCTGGCCGGATTCCTCGTCGGTGCGCACGCGGAACGACGGGTCTTCCTGCGCCAGCCGGTTCAACGCGATGCCCATCTTTTCCTGATCGGCCTTCGTCTTGGGTTCCACCGCCTGCGAGATCACGGGCTCTGGGAACACCATGCGCTCAAGAATGATGACGTGCGCCGGATCCGACAAGGTGTCGCCCGTGGTCACGTCCTTGATGCCCACGGCCGCCGCGATATCACCCGCATAGACCTCGGTGATTTCCCGCCGCTCGTTCGCGTGCATTTGCAGGATGCGGCCCAGCCGTTCCTTCTTGCCCTTGATCGGGTTGTAGACCGAGTCGCCGGATTTCACCACGCCGGAATACACGCGGAAGAATACCAGCTGGCCCACGAACGGGTCCGTCATGATCTTGAAGGCCAGCGCCGAGAACGGTTCGTTATCAGTGGGATGACGCTCGATTTCCTTGTCGCGTTCGTCGTGGCCCTTGATCGCCGGCACATCCACGGGCGACGGCATGTAGTCGATGACGGCATCCAGCATCGCCTGCACGCCCTTGTTCTTGAACGCGCTGCCACACAACATCGGCACGATTTCATTTGCGATGGTGCGCGCACGCAGGCCTTGCTTGATTTCCTCTTCGGTCAGCGCTTCGCCCGACAAGTATTTCTCAAGCAGCGTCTCATTTGCCTCGGCGGCTTTCTCGACCATCTTGTCGTGCCATTTCTGCGCCTCGGCCTGAAGGGCTTCGGGAATGTCCGCGTAGGTGAACTTCACGCCCTGGCTCGCGTCGTCCCACAAAATGGCCTTCATCTTCACCAGGTCGATCACGCCTTCGAAATGATCTTCCGCTCCAACGGGCAGCTGGATCGGCACGGCATCGCCCTTCAGGCGTTCGGCGATCTGACGCTGCACGCGCAGGAAATCCGCGCCCACGCGGTCCATCTTGTTGACGAAGGCCAGGCGCGGCACCTTGTATTTGTTGGCCTGGCGCCAGACGGTTTCCGACTGCGGCTGCACGCCGCCCACGGCGTCATAGACCATCACGGCGCCGTCCAGCACACGCATCGACCGCTCGACTTCGATGGTGAAGTCCACGTGGCCCGGCGTGTCGATGATGTTGATGCGGTGTTCGGGGTAGTTGCCCGCCATGCCCTTCCAGAAGGCGGTGGTGGCAGCCGACGTGATGGTGATGCCGCGTTCCTGTTCTTGTTCCATCCAGTCCATCACGGCGGCGCCGTCATGGACTTCGCCGATTTTGTGCGTGATGCCGGTATAGAAGAGGATGCGCTCGGTGGTCGTTGTTTTGCCCGCGTCGATATGGGCGCTGATGCCGATATTGCGGTAAAGCTCGATACGCGTCTTGCGGGTCATGGCCTCTTCCTTGCAGTAAACCACTAGGCAAAACGGCAAGCCCGACCGGGCGTTGCCGCGGCGGGCGCCATGCCGCGTTTCGTGATGGGTACTGCGTCACCGCGCCCGCACTGATGCGTAAATATTACGCGCCACGCGTCAAGATACAAGCCTTGACACTACCTTTGACAAGGGTTCCCGCCAGGCATTGGTTTGCGCCGGTCATACCGGAGTATGGGCGGGATATTGACCGGACATCGATGCGCTCGAATGGGCGAAAAAAAGCCCCTCAAAGGAGGGGCTTGCTTGGCAAGCTGGCGGCGCAAATCGTTGCACGGCTGCGCGCGCCAGCGCCGGCACTTACTTCTTTTCTTCCTTCACGCGATACACCAGCACGGCGGTGCTGGCCAGCGACAACACCTTCGCGGTGACGCTGCCCAGCAGCAGACGCGACAGGCCGCTGCGGCCGTGGCTGCCGATGAAGATCAGGTCGCAACCCGCGTCGGCGGCGGCTTGCACGATACCGTCAGCCACGTTGAAGTTGGACACGGCGCGCGCTTCCGACTTGACCCCGCCGGTGTCGGCGCGGTCGGTGATCTGCTTGAGGTATTTATCGGCCTGCTCTGCCGAGGCCTTTTCGTAGTCTTCGTCGGTGATGGCGTAGGCCGCAGCCATGCCGTCAAAACCGATGGTGGCCGCAAACGGCTGGGTCACGTACAAGGCGACGACTTCAGCGCCCACCGAGCGTGCAAAGGAAATACCCGCGTTGGCGGCTTGGGCCGACAGCGGCGAACCGTCGGTGGGAATCAGGATCTTCTTGAACATCTTGCCTGCTCCTGTTTGAGAGGAATCTTTATGCTACCGGAAAGGCCTGCGGTTCACATCAAGCGAACCGGAAGGGATTGATGCGCGTCAAGCCGGGCGTTCAGCCCAATTGCTGGGCGGCGGCGAAGAGGTTGGTGCAGCGGGTGCCGGTACGGCAATAGGCCAGCACGGGGCCGGGCAGCGTCTTGAGCAATTCGGCAAAGCGCACCACGTCCGAGACGGTCATGGCGCTGCCCACGACGGGCTGGTATTCGATTTTCAGGCCGGCGGCTTCCGCGGCCTTGGACACGTCGGCGGCGGTGGGTTGATCCGGGCCGCCTTCGAAGTCGGGGCGGTTGATGATCACGCTTTTGTAGCCGGCGGCGGCTACGTCGGCCATGTCGTCAGGACCCAGTTGCGGGGCGACGGCAAAGTTTTCGGTCAGGGGTTTGATCGGTGCGGACATGGCGGTTCCTTCAGATAGACAGCTGCATATTATTGATTGTAGGAGCCGTTTTGCGCGAAGAGTTTTTCCAATTGGGTCCAGATTCCGCGGTCATCAGCGATGGACACCGAAAAACGCAGCATGGTGGATGGCGCCTGAGATGGCGAAAACAGCGTGCCCGGGGCCAGCAGCAGCCCCTGGTCAGCGGCCTCACGCGCGATCACTTCGGTATCGCGGCCGCAATCGGCCCAGACGAACATGCCCGCGTTGGGCTCGTGGGGCACCGTCAAGCCCAGCTTCAACAAGCCTTTCAGGCATTGTTCACGCGCGGCGTCCACGCGTGTGCGGACACGTTCGATGTGGCGCCGGTACTGGCCTTCCATCAGCACGCGGTGCACCACGCGTTCACCCAATTCCGGTGACGTCAGGCCCGCCAGCATTTTCAGGTCGGCCAGTTTTTGCAGGATCTCGGGGTTGGCGGCCACATAGCCGACGCGCAGGCTCGCCGCCAGCATTTTGGAATAGCCGCTGACCAGGATGACGCGGTTCAGGCGGTCCAGCACCGCCAGTTTCATGGCGCCGCCGGGATGCAATTCACCATAGGTGTCGTCTTCGACCACCATGAAGTCGTGCCGCTCGGCGATGCGCAGGATGTCGTAGGCGACGCCGGCCGACAGCGTGTGGCCGGTGGGGTTATGCACCGCGCTGTTGATGATGAAGAGCTTGGGCTTGTGCTGCGCCGCCAGCTGTTCCAGGCGGGCGATGTCCGGGCCGTCGGGACCGCGCGGCACGCCGATCAAACGCGCGCCGAACGCCGCCAGACGCCCGAAAATGACGAACCAGGCAGGGTCTTCGACCAGCACCGTGTCCCCGGGCTTGACCAGGTGGCGCGCGATCAGGTCCAGCCCATGCGTGACGCCATTGGTGGTCAGCAGGTTCAGTTCGGGATGCGCGGGCACGCCGTCGTTCTGCAACGAGGCCGCGATCTGCTGGCGCAGCGGCGCAAAGCCCTGCGGATGACCATAGCTGACCAGATTCGCCCGCACAGACCGGCCCACCGCGCGCACGGCGGCGGCGACCATGTCCGGGTCGAGCCAATCCGCCGGTAACAGGCCCGCGCCGCCCGGCATGCCCGGCGCCGTGGTCTCGCGGAACATGCTGCGCAGCAGCCAGGCGATGTCTACCCGGGCCGGCGGCGCCAGGGGCGTGGCGGGCGCTGCGGCCACCGCGGCCAAGGGGCCGCTGCGCGCCCGCACGAAAAACCCCGCCCCGCGCCGCGACTGCACCAGGCCGCGCGCCACCAGGCGGTCATAGGCTTCGACCACGGTGAAGCGGCTGACGCCGGATTGCTCGGCCATCTTGCGGATGGAAGGCAGGCGCGTGCCGGGCCGCAGGCCCTGCTCATCGATGCGCCGGGCCAGGCCATCTGCCAATTGCGCGACCAGCGAGGCATCCGCCTGGCGGACGGGTATCCACGGCAGCGAAGCGGCGGCGGAAGGCGCGGAAGATTTCGAGGAAGGTTTCGTGGCAGAAGCCGCGGAAGCGGCCGAGGAAGCCGCGGCGGCAGAAGCGGGTGAAGAGGCGGCCGAAGCAGAGGATTTGGAGGGGGACGGAGCAACTGTCATGGGGATTTGACCAGGCCAGTGATCAAAGTGATCTGTAGAAGTGTATAGGTACTGTACCGATAACTATGCGTAGAGTGACAGCATTCCGGCAAGCTCGCAACTGTCAGCGACCCTGCCCTTGGCGCCCCCTCTTTCCGTTGCCCTCATCATGACCCGCTCATCGCTCTACCCCTCGCCCCAGGCTGCGCCCGCCGGCGCGCCATCCGTCTGGGAAGGCTACGGCTATGGCTTTCTGGGTGTGCTGGTTTTTTCCCTGACCCTTCCGATGACGCGTGTGGCGGTGGCTGAACTGGCGCCCCTGCTGGTCGGACTGGGACGCGCGCTGGTGGCAGCTGTACCGGCGGTGGCCCTGTTGTGGTTCACGCGCAGCCGGGCGCCGAACCGGCAAGAATGGCCTGGCGTCATTCTGGCGGCGCTGGGCATCGTGGTGGGTTGGCCCTTGGCTTCGTCCTTGGCGATGCAGACCGTGCCGTCTGCAAACGGGGCGGTGTTTAACGGCCTGTTGCCCTTGTCGACGGCGGCGTTTGCCGCGATGCGTAGCGGAGAACGGCCGTCAGCCGTATTCTGGGGATGGGCCGTCGCGGGCGCGCTGCTGGTCACCGTCTATGCGCTGCGCCAGGGCGACGGGGTCTTGACCCCCGGTTATCTGTGGCTGCTTCTGGCGGTGGTGTTGGGCGGCATGGGGTATGCCGAAGGCGCACGCGCCGCGCGCACGCTGGGCGGATCGCGCACCATCTGCTGGGCCTTGGCGATCAGCGCCCCCGTGGTGGCGGGCCCCGTGCTGTGGATGGGCGCCCAGGCGCACTGGCCCAGCGCGTCCACCGTGTCGGCCTGCGCCTATCTGGCGTTCGGGTCGATGTTTCTGGGATTTTTCGCCTGGTATCGAGGCTTGGCGGTGGGCGGCATCGCCCGAGTAGGACAAGTGCAGTTGTTGCAACCCTTCCTGACTGTCGTGGCGGCTGCATTGTTGTTTGGTGAATCCGTGGAGCCGGCGACGTTCGTGTTTGCCGTGGCCGTGATCGCCGTTATTGCCGGCGGACGCCGCGCCATCGTAAGGACAAAAAAATGAACCTGTTCCCAAGCAACTGGGCCGACGTGCCCTTGGCGTCCGCGTCGCTGCTAGGCCCGCTGGCCCTGTTTGCGCTGGTCAGCTCGATTACGCCCGGCCCCAACAATGTGATGCTGGCTTCGTCGGGCCTGAACTTCGGCTTCCGCCGCAGCATGCCGCATCTGCTGGGCGTGAACCTGGGTTTTACGCTGATGATTTTCCTGGTGGGCATCGGCCTGGGCTCGGTCTTCCAGCAAATACCGCAGTTGTACACGGTGCTGAAGTACGCCGGCGCCGCCTACCTGCTGTACCTGGCCTGGAAGATCGCCAATTCCGGTGGCATGCAGGATGGCGAGGCGCGCGGCAAGCCGTTCACGTTCCTGCAAGCGGCGGCCTTCCAGTGGGTCAACCCGAAAGCCTGGGTCATGGCGGTGGGCGTTGTCGCCACCTATACGCCACAGAACGGTTTTTTCGCCAACCTGGTGATCGCCACGATCGTCTGCGGCGTGGTCAACCTGCCCAGCATTGGTGTGTGGGTCACGTTCGGCACCGCGTTGCGCCGCGTGTTGCACAAGCCTTGGGCGATTCGCGCCTTTAACGTGGGCATGGCCTTGCTGCTGGTGGCGTCGCTGTACCCGGTCGCGCTGGATCTGGCGCACTGATCGGCCGGGCGGCACGCTTGGCGGCAACAGCAGGCCCGCAACGTCAGGCCAGCAGGCCCACCACAACGGCGGGCGTGACCAGCACGTTGAACAGACCGGCCATCACCATCACCAGGCCCGCGACGGCGCCTTCATCGGCCGCCAATTCGCGGGCCTTTGCCGTGCCGGCGCCATGCGCGCCCATGCCGAACAAGGCGCCGCGAGCCAGCGCTGACCGCAAAGGCAGCCAGCGGCGCATCAGCTGACCGATGGCCGCGCCGAACACGCCCGTCACGATCACGAACACGGCGGTCAGATCCGGCACGCCGCCCACGTGCGATGACACCGACATCGCAAACGGCGTGGCCACGGAACGGGGTAGCAGGCTCAGCCTTAGATCCGGCGGCAGATCCAAAAGACTGCCCAGCATCCAGGCGCTGGCGCCCGCGATCAGGCTGCCCACCGCCACGCCGGCCACCAGCACCGGC
>CAJYKY010000493.1 GCA_913775005.1 uncultured Achromobacter sp. | reverse complement strand
ATCAACCGCTGCCCGCCCGGCGGCGATGAAGGCATCGTGGCGCTTTCCGCCCTGCTTGCCACTCCCGTGCTGCCGTTGGATCTTGAACGCGGCGAACCGGGCCCCTTGCTGGTCGCCCACATCGACGAGTCGCATTGCATTGGCTGTACGCTGTGCATCCAGGCCTGTCCGGTGGACGCCATCGTGGGCGCGAACAAGCACATGCATACGGTGCTTAATGATTGGTGCACGGGCTGTGATCTGTGCGTGGCGCCCTGTCCGGTGGACTGTATTCAGATGGTGCCGGCAGGCCGCGCGTGGACGGCCGACGACGCCGCCATCAGCCGCCAGCGCCATCGCAACCACCAAGCCCGGGTCGAACGCCTGGCGAATGACAACGCGCGCCTGATGGCGCTGCAAGCGGACGATGAGTCCGAAGGTGCGCAACGCAGCGCGTCACAGGATACGCAAGGCGCTGCCACGCCGGCCGCTGTGTCCACAGCCCCGGCTTCCAACACGAACGCCGACGCCCAGCGCGATGATCGCAAACGCTCCGCCATTGAATCCGCGCTGGCCCGCGCCCGGGCCCGCCGCAATCCGACGCAGTCATGAACGCAGCCAAACGCCGTGAGATCTTCGCCCGCTTGCAGGCGGCCAACCCCAACCCGACCACCGAACTGGAATACGACACGCCGTTTCAGTTGCTGATCGCGGTGCTGCTGTCGGCGCAGGCCACGGACAAATCAGTCAACATCGCCACGCGCAAATTCTTTCCGCAATATGGCACGCCGCAAGCGCTGCTGGCGCTGGGCGAGGAAGGCCTGTCCGACTACATCAAGACCATCGGCCTGTATCGCACCAAGGCGAAGAACACGATCGCCACCTGTCGCATCTTGCTGGAACATCACGGCGGTGAAGTACCGCAAACGCGCGAGGCACTGGAGTCGCTGCCCGGCGTCGGCCGCAAGACCGCAAACGTGGTGCTCAACACCGCCTTTGGACAGCCGACGATGGCGGTCGATACGCATATCTTCCGCGTCTCCAATCGCACCGGCATCGCGCCCGGCAAGAACGTGCTGGAAGTGGAAGACAAACTGGTCAAGTTTGTGCCGCGCGAATATATCCAGGACGCGCATCACTGGCTGATTCTGCACGGCCGTTATATCTGCGTAGCGCGCAAACCGAAATGCCCGCAATGCGGTATTTCAGACCTGTGTGAATTCAAGCAAAAAACGCCGGCCTGACGCAGCGTCTCAAATATGGAATGTAGATTTCAGCGATTGGAAAACCGGGTTTTCCCTCGCTGAAAATTGCGGCGTCTATTGATCGCGATCAAGCGTGTTTGCTGCGTTGCATTGCGCATGCAAAAGGGTTTTCCCGCCTTGCGCGGCGCGTATTGTCGGCCTGCCGACAATTGCGCTTTCCGCACTGCAAAACCTATGTAAAACCCTCATGGAATTTTGATAAAGAGGTCCGCATACTCGCCGGCAACTCATCGGAAAACTACGAAAGATCCAGTGGTTTTCCAACCCCGCGGGGGCCCTTCGACATCACGGCGGGCGAGACCATATAAATACAACGCTGGTGCAGCGGACATGGATGACACAATCCTGGAGACAAAAGGCCTCACCAAGGAATTCCGCGGATTCGTCGCGGTCAATGGGGTCGATTTGCGTATCAAGCGAGGCGAGATTCATGCCTTGATCGGGCCTAACGGCGCGGGCAAGACCACATGCTTCAACCTGCTGACCAAATTCTTGGCGCCCACATCGGGAACCATCAAATTCAACGGCATCGACATCACCCGCGAGCGTCCGGCGCAAATTGCGCGGCGTGGCGTGATCCGCTCATTCCAGATTTCGGCGGTGTTCCCGCACCTGACCGTGCTTGAGAACGTGCGCATCGGCTTGCAGCGCAAGACGGGCCTGTCGTTTCATTTCTGGCAAAGCGATAAACGCCTGGCGTCGTTGAACGAGCCGGCGCGTGCGCTGCTTGAACAGGTGGACCTGGGCGCGTTCGCCAATGAAACCACCGTGAACCTGCCGTACGGCCGCAAGCGCGCGTTGGAAATCGCCACCACGCTGGCGATGGAACCCGAGCTGATGCTGCTGGACGAACCCACGCAGGGCATGGGCCATGAAGACGTGGACCGCGTGACGCAGCTGATCAAGCGCGTCAGCGCCGGCCGTACGATTCTGATGGTGGAACACAACATGAATGTGGTGTCCTCCATCGCCAACACCATCACCGTGCTGGCGCGCGGCTCGGTGCTGGCCGAAGGCACGTACGCGGAAGTGTCTCGCCATCCGGCCGTGATGCAGGCCTACATGGGCACCACCGACGGCGAACTTCAAGGAGCGCATGCATGAGCACCCCGGCACTGGAAATTTCAGGCTTGCAAGCCTGGTACGGGGAATCGCACATCCTGCACGGCGTGGATATGCGCGTGGGGCAAGGCGAAGTAGTCACGCTGCTGGGCCGCAACGGCGCCGGCCGCACCACGACGCTGCGGGCGATTCTTGGCTTGACGGGCTCGCGCAAGGGCTCGGTACGCATTCATGGCACCGAAGCCATCGACCTGCCCACCTACAAGATCGCCCACCTGGGCGTGGGCTATTGCCCGGAAGAGCGCGGCATCTTCGCCAGTCTGTCCTGCGAAGAAAACCTGCTGCTGCCTCCGGTCGTCGGTTCTTTGGGCGGCGGCATGTCGCTGGCCGAGATCTACGACATGTTCCCCAACCTGCAAGAGCGCCGCAATTCACCCGGCACGCGCTTGTCGGGCGGCGAACAGCAGATGCTGGCCGTGGCGCGCATTCTGCGCACCGGCGCAAACCTGCTGCTGCTCGACGAAATCTCCGAAGGCCTCGCGCCCGTCATCGTGCAGGCGCTGGCCCGCATGATCACCACGCTCAAGCAGCGCGGCTACACCATTGTCATGGTCGAACAGAACTTCCGCTTCGCGGCCCCGCTGGCTGATCGCTTCTATGTCATGGAGCACGGCCAGATCGTCGAACACTTCGAAGCCGCGCAACTTTCAGAAAAACAGGACACGCTCAACGAACTGCTGGGCGTCTAAAGCAACCTGTCATCCGCCGGAACCCCGGCAACACTACACCGTAGGGAAGAGGAGTCATCCCATGAAGCTGCACACCATCACTGCTGCACTGGCCATGGCGGGCCTGGGATTTGCAGGGGCAACCGCCCATGCGCAAGGTATCTCCGACGATGTCATCCGCATCGGCTTCATCACCGACATGTCGGGCGTGTATTCCGACATCGACGGCAAGGCTGGTCTGGACGCGATCCGCATGGCGATCGAAGACGCCGGCGGCTCGATCAACGGCAAGAAGATCGAAGTCGTTTCGGCCGACCACCAGAACAAGGCCGACGTGGCATCGGCCCGTGCGCGCGAATGGTTCGATCAACAGAAGGTCGACGTCATCATCGCCGGCACGAACTCGGCCACCAGCCTGGCCATGGCGGCCGTGGCCGCTGAAAAGAAAAAGCCGTTCATCGCGGTGGGCGCGGGCGCATCCGACCTGACCAACGCACAATGCTCGCCCTACACCGTGCACTACGCCTACG
>CAJYKY010000492.1 GCA_913775005.1 uncultured Achromobacter sp. | reverse complement strand
GGGGCGTGCGTTTGCGCTGGCGGCTGGACGGCCTGGAGCGAGAGCGCGCCATCGCGTAATGGCGGGGGGCAGAGGGCAAACCCCTGTCATGCGCCGCAAGAACTTATGCATAAAATACGCGCTTTGGAACTGATAGACGGGAGTGGTCCATGCCGAAAGCGGCGGCGACGCAACCCGGCCTGGTAGACCGCATTGCCCATGATATTCAGTCGGGCGTGTTTGGTCCCGGCGCCTGGTTGAAACAGATCGACCTGCAAGAACGTTATGACGCCAAGCGTCTTGACGTCCGGCGGGCGCTAGACCAATTGGCCGCCAAGCGGCTGATTGCGCACATCCCGAACCGGGGCTATCACGTCTATGCCATGGACCCGGATCAGCATTTGCAGATCCGCGACATCCGCATCCTGCTGGAAACCGGCGCGGCGGCTGACCTGATGCCCAACGTCACGGCCGCGAAGGTGCGCGCGTTGCGCACGCTGGCAGAGCGCTTTGCCAAGCTGCTGCAAGACGGCACCTTGCTGGAGCAGTACGAGGTCAACCTGGCTTTTCACGCCGGCATGTACGACCTTTGCGGCAACCGCGAACTGACGGCCTTGATCCAGGAAATGCGCGCGCGCGGCCCGGCGGCGCCGGCCAAGGAATGGGTGACCCGGTCACGTATCGAGATCTCGGCGCGTGAACACTTCGACATGGTCGATGCGCTGGAAGCCCGCGATGTGAAGCAACTGCAAAAGATCATCGCCCAACACGTGGGGCAGGATATTTCCTGATCGATCGGATCTTGGCACCGGCACCGGCACCGGCACTGCATCGCCCAACGCGGCGGCTCCCTGAAAAGGAGCCGCCGCGTTTTTTTGTGCGCGCGTTCAGGGATACCCCCGATGCCCGGCGGGCAGGTGAGTCGCCATAATTAGCATATTATTTTGGCGCCAATATATGCGTGAATTCTGCGCCACACGCCGGGGAGTCTCAGCAATGCATCATCGTTTCGTACCCAGGGCGCTTGCGCTCTCCTTGGCGCTGGCCGCCGCGATGTCGGTCGACGCCTTCGCGCCCGTCTACGCCGCCACGCTGACGGTTGCGCAGCCGGCCGACATCCGCTCGACCAACCCCGGCGTCAACCGCGACAACACGACCGACGGCGTCGTGCTGAACATTGTCGAAGGGCTGGTGGGCTACCGCGAAAACGGCAGCGTCGGTCCCTTGCTGGCCAAATCGGTCAGCGTGTCGGACGACGGCCTGACCTACACGTTCACGCTGCGCGACGGCGTTAAATTTCACAACGGCGCTACGTTGACGTCCGCTGACGTGTTGTGGAATTGGCAGCGCTACATGGATCCGAAGACGGATTGGCGCTGCCGCAGTGATTTCGACGGCCGCAACGGCCTGAAGGTCACCGACGTGTCCGCGCCCGATGCGAAGACGGTGGTGATGAAGGTGGACCGCAAGTCGGCCGTGTTCCTGGATTCGCTGGCGCGCACCGATTGCGGCATGACGGCCATCATCGCCAAGGACTCGGTGGCAGCCGATGGTTCGTGGATCAAACCGGTAGGCACCGGCCCGTACCAGTTCAAGGAATGGAAGCGCGGCGAATACACCTTGCTGTCCGCATTCAAAGACTACGTCTCGCCCGAAGGCGATAAGCCGGACGGCTATGTCGGCTTGAAGCAGCCGCTGGTGGACGAGGTGAAATTCCTGGTGGTGCCGGACCCGTCCACGTCCAAGGCGGGCTTGATGTCAGGCGTCATCGACGCCAGCCAGATCACCAACACCGATGTCGTCGAATTGAAAAGCGCGAAGAACCTGACGGTGTTCAGCCCGCATGACGCTGTCAAGCACGTGCTGCTGTTCCAGACGCAGGACCCGGTGCTCAAGAATGTGAAGATCCGCCAGGCGATTGCGGCCTCGCTGGATATTCCGCAGGTGGTGGCGGCGGCGTCTGAAGGACTGGGCCGGCTGAACAATTCTGCCGTGCATGCCGGTTCTGCTTTCTACCAAGACGCCGAAAAGCGCGGTTATCAATACGACCCGGCACGCGCGCAGCAGTTGCTGAAGGAAGCGGGCTACAAGGGCGAACCCATCGTCATCTACGCCAACAAGCGCGCGCACGTGCCGAGCTACCAAGTCGCGGTGATTGCGCAGGCCATGATGCAGTCGGTGGGCATCAACGCCAAGATCGAAGTGCTGGAGTGGGCCACGCAGCTGGACCGCTACAACACCGGCAAATATCAGATCAGTTCTTTCTCGTTCTCGTCGCGGCTGGATCCGTCGCTGAGCTATGAGCAGTTTTCGGGCGACAAGGCCAAGCAGCCGCGCAAGGTCTGGGATGACCCCGCCGCGCAGAAGCTCATCGATGAAAGCTTCCTGGAATCAGACCCGGCCAAGCGGCAGGCCTTGTTCGATCAGCTGCACGCGCTGATGCTGGAGCAGACGCCGATGCTGATGCTGTACAACGGCGCCGACGCGTGGGCCAGCAACAAGCGGGTGGAAGGACTCTCGGTGTGGGAAGGCAAGCCCCGCGTTTGGGGAACCCGTATCGCGGGGCAGTAAGCGCGGATCAGGTTCGCAATGAAAACAGCGCCATTGAATCGCTTCAATGGCGCTGTTGTTTTGGAGCGGGCTTTTTTTTCTGCGACCGGTCTTTATTTGGCGACTCGCTCCACTTCCCAGGCGCGCGGTTTTTTCACCGCCCAAGGTTGATACCCCACGATGTCGGTGCGATACGCGCCAATATCCAAGCCGTTGTATAGCGGGATGCTGGGCACATCGGCCAGGAACAGCTTGTGCAACTGGTCAAACGACGCCTGCCGTTTGGCGTGGTCGGTATCGACCGAGGCGGCTTCCACCAGCTTCATTGCGTCGGCGTTATCCCACACCTTGCGCGGCTGCTTGGCTTTGTCGCCCGTGACCATTTCGTAGTTCAACGCCGCGTCCAGCCGCGCGGAATAGGGGAACGTCATCATCTGGTAGGTGCCCGCGTTGTAGCGGTCCAGCTGCGTGGCCCATTCCACCACCGACAACTGCGCGTTGATGCCCACGCTTTGCAGCATCGCCTGCACGATCACGGCCGCGTTATACGACTGCGGATAGCGCTTGGTCGTCAAGATCGACAGCGCTTCGCCCTTGTAGCCCGCTTCCTTCAACAGTTTCTGCGCAGCGGCCGGGTCGTACTTCCAACCCTGCTTTTGCACCGCGTCGTGATAAGGCGACACCAGCGGCACGATCGAATTGTTGGGCTGCGCCAAGCCTTCCGTGACGGCAGCGGCCAGTTGCTGGTAGTCAATGGCGTGCGCCAGCGCCTGCCGCATCTTGGGGCTGGACAGCACCGGGTCTTTTGTTTGCAGCAGCAGCGCCGTCATGCTCATCACGGGCGCGTAAGCGACCTTCACATTGGGCGTGCCTTGCAGCACCGGCACATCGTTGTTCGACACGTCTTCGATGATGTCGATATTGCCGCGTTGCAACGCGGCCTTGGCCGTAGAGTCGTCGGGCACGATCATGAAGCGCACTTCATCGACCAGCGGCCGTTTGGACCCGGTGTAGCCATCGCGCTTGCCGTCCAGGTTTGAGTAGCCGGCAAACTTGGTCAGGCGTATGTATTCGCCACGCTTCCATTCGGCCAGTTCGAACGGGCCGGTGCCAATCGGCTTGACCCACTTGCCGTCTGCGTCCACCGAATCGCGCGACAGGATGCCGGTGCCGCCGCAATCGATACGCGCCAGCGACGCCAGGAACAGGCTGCTGGGCTTGTCCAGCTGATAGACGACGGTGCGCGCGTCGGGCGCCGACACGCCGGTCACCTTGACCGTGCCGCGGCCATCGAATTCGCTGGCGCAGCGCCAGCCGGAATTGGCGGCGGTGTAATGCTGCCAGCTCCACAACACGTCGGCGGACGTCATCGGCTTGCCGTTATGGAATGTGATGCCG
>CAJYKY010000491.1 GCA_913775005.1 uncultured Achromobacter sp. | reverse complement strand
GGCGGCATCGTCAATCTGGTCAGCAAGCGTCCGCAAGTTGAAGCGCAGCGCGAGATCGGCGTGGTGCTGGGCAATAACAACCGCCGCGAAATCCAGGCCGACCTGACCGGCCCGGTCACGGAAGATGGCCAGTGGCTGTACCGCGTCGTGGCCGTGGGCCGCGACAGCGACACCCAGGTGCAGCACGCGCCGGATGACCGCCTGATGCTGGCGCCGTCGCTGACGTGGCGCCCCAGTGCCGCAACCTCGCTGACCTTGCAGGCGCTGTGGCAGAAGGACAAGGCCGGCACCACGCAATCGTTCCTGCCGTGGAGCGGGTCGGTACAAGAGAACCCGAATGGCCGCATCCCCACCCGCCGCTTCGTCAGCGAACCGGGTTGGGACGCCTACGACACCGAGCAATTCAGCGTGGGCTGGTTGTTCGAACACCAGTTCAACGACACGTGGAAATTCCGCCAGAACTTCCGCAACACCGTGAGCCGCGTCGATTACCAATCGCTGTACCCGAACGTCTACGGCGACCGCCGCGGCAACTCCTACATCGATCCGGAACAGACCACGACGGACCGTTTCTTCTACGTCAACAAGCCGCGCATGCGCACGATGCTGGCCGACCAGAACATCGAAGGCAAGCTGAACTGGGGCCGCACCGAGCACACCGTCATCGTCGGCATGGACTATTCGCACTACCGCGAAACCAGCCAGACGGCCAGCGGCCTGGGCGCACCGCTGAACCTGTATCACCCGGTGTACGGCAACGTGCCGGAATACGAGCTGTCGGACACGCCGAAGCAAAAGCAGCAACAGCTGGGCTTCTATGCGCAGGACCAGATCAAGTTCGACAAGAACTGGATCTTCCTGGCGGGCATCCGCCGTGACCGCGCCGACAACCGGATCGACGGCCAGGACAAGGAAACCGATTACGCCACCACCAAGCGCTTCGGCCTGATGTACGCCGCCGACAATGGCTGGTCGCCCTACCTGAGCTACAGCGAATCGTTCACGCCCATCGCCGGGTCCAACTTCTATAACCAGCGCTACAAGCCGATGCGCGGCAAACAGGTCGAGGCTGGCGTCAAGTACATGCCCAAGGACGCCGACATCGAGTTCACGGCAGCGGCTTATGACCTGCGGGAAAAGAACCGCCAGACCAACGACCCGGATAACCCCAACAACCAGCTCCAGGCCGGCAAGACGCGCACGCGCGGGGTTGAACTGGAGCTGCGCGGCCGGGTCACCAAGGAACTGGATGTGATCGCCAACTACATCTACACCGATCCCGATCCGCAGCTGGAAAACCTGCCCAAGCACATGGCGTCGTTGTGGGGCAAATACCGCTTCGCGCTGGCGGGCCAGCCCGGCTTTGCGGTCGGCGCGGGCGTGCGCTACCTGACGGCCTTCCGCGACGGCGGCGCGCCCGAAACGCCGGCGGTCACCTTGTTCGATGCCATGGTCAGCTACGACAATGGCCCGTGGCGCTACGCCCTGAACGTCAACAACATTGCCGACCGCACGTATGAAGTGGTGTGCCTGGATCGAGGCGACTGCTTCTACGGCGCGCGCCGCACGGTGATGCTTAGCGGCGCCTACCGCTTCTAAGCGCGGGCACGGGGGTTAAACCCCGCACTTTCAGAACGGAACACCTGTACGTACAGCTGGTACGTACAGGTGTACACTACGGGTTTTCAACCCCACTGACAGACGCATCAACGAACGTCTGCAATCCACCAGAACCGTCCTGGAGACTGAGCAAGTGTCGACCGCAACTTCCCGTTCGCCTTTTTTTGGCACCATGCAGAAAATCCCTGGTGGATTGATGCTGGTGCCGCTGATCCTGGGTTCCCTGATCGGCACCTTCGCCCCTGATGCGCTGGCCATCGGCGGCTTCACTACCGCGCTGTTCAAGAACAGCGCCATGCCGCTGATTGCGCTGCTGATCTTCGCCACCGGCACGCAAGTGAACACGCGCACCGGCGGCCCCATCCTGGCCACCGCCGGCACCATCCTGCTGATGAAGACGCTGGTGCCCGCCACCTTGATCATCATCCTGGGCAGCTACGTCGGCCTTGACGGCATCTACGGCATTTCGATCCTGGCGATGCTGGCGGCGTTCGACAACAGCAACGGCGGCCTGTGGCTGGCGTATACCGGCCAGTACGGCGATGCGCGCGACCGTGGCGCCTATGTCGCCAGCGCCGTCAACGACGGCCCCTTCTTCAGCCTGCTGTTCCTGGGCGCGTCCGGTCTGGCCGACATTCCGATGATTGCGCTGGTGGCCGCGCTGGTGCCGTTCCTGCTGGGCGTTTTTGTTGGCAACCTGGATCCCAAGTGGCGCGACGTGCTCAAGCCCGTGCCCAACATCGTGATCCCGTTCTTTGCCTTTGCGCTGGGCACCGGCATCAACCTGGGCGCCGTGGTCAGCGGCGGCATCAGCGGCCTGATCCTGGGCCTGATCATCAGCCCGATCACGGGCGGCCTGGTCTATCTGGGTTATCGCCTGATTCTGCGCCGTGGCGGCAAGAGCGGCCTGGGTTTTGCCGCAGGCACCACCGCCGGCAACGCCATTGCCACGCCCGCCGTGGTGGCCGCCGCCGACCCCAACTTCCAGCAATACGTGTCGGCCGCCACCGCGCAGGTCGCCGCTTGCGTGCTGATCAGCTCGATCCTCGCGCCGATCCTCGCGTCGTGGTTCCTGAAACGCGCGGGTGAATTGAAGTCCGAAGATGCGGATGTTCCCGCCGCCGGGCCGGCCCTGCGCGAGGCGCGCGGAGAAGCGCTTTGAAGCCCACCATCGCCATCGTTGCCGATGATCTGACCGGTTCCGGCGACACCGCAGTGCAGTTCGTGCGCGCCGGCTGGCACACGCATCTGTCCATCGGCGGCGCTGACGAGGCGCTGTCCGGCCCCGCCACGGCCGACGTGGAAGTGCTGGCCGTCACCACCAACAGCCGCGCCTTGCCCGGCCCCGACGCAGCCCGCGTCATTGCGCAAAACGTGGCGCAGCTGCGTGCAGCCGGCGTGACGCGCCTGTACAAAAAGGTGGACTCCACCTTGCGCGGTGCCTTTAAGGCCGAGGTCGATGCCGCGCGCGACGCCTGGGGCCCGGACACGGTGGCGGTGATCTGCCCCGCCTTTCCGGCCACCGGCCGCACGGTCGAACAAGGCGTGCTCTACGTGAACGGCAAGCCGGTCACCGAGACGTCGGCCGCCACCGACCCCGTCACGCCCGTGACCGAAAGCCATATCCCCACTCTGCTCGGCTGCGCCCATGTGGCCACGCAAGACGGCGACACGCCGGCGGCGCTGGCGCAGCGCATCCGCCAGGCGGGGCATACGGTAGTCGTAGACGCCGCCACCGATGCCGACCTGGAGCGCCTGGCGCGCGCCATCGGCCTGCTGGGGGAACATGCGCTGCCCGTGGGCGCGGGCGGCCTGGCCGTGCCGCTGGCCCGCGTCTGGGCCGGCGCCGACCAGACCGCGCCCGTCGTCGTCGTGGTGACGTCTCAGCACAGCGCCGCGCGCGCCCAGGCGGCTGCGCTGCAAGCGTCTGGCGCCGACACGTGGACGCCGTCGCTGGGCGAATTGGCCGACGACGACGCCTGGCAGGCCTGGACAGCACCGCTGCTCGCCACGCATGCCCAGGCGCCGGCCGAGGCCGGCACGGTGCTGCTGCTGGCGCCCGAAGGCCAGCTGGCCGGGCTGGATTCTGAAAAGGTCGCTGCCCGGCTGGGTAGTCTGGCCGCGCAATTGATCACCACCTCGCGCGCAGCCGGCGTGGTCGCCACGGGCGGCGACGGCGCGCGCAGCGTGCTGCTGGCGCTAGGCGCAAGCGGCATCGCGCTGGTGGACGAAGTGATGGGCGGTGTGCCGTTGGGCACGCTGACCGGGGGCACGGCCGCCGGCCTGCCCGTGGTGACCAAGGCCGGTGGCTTTGGCACCGAAGACGTACTGGTTCGCGCCGTGCGCGCGATCCGCGACAGGAGATTCAAGCGATGACACAACCCCAACCCAACACGCTGCCCCCCGACACGCTGCCCCTTTTGGCAGTCACGCTGGGCGACGTGGCGGGCATCGGGCCGGAAATCACGGCCAAGATGCTGATGGGCCACGACGAACTGCGCCAGAAGGCCCGCCTGCTGGTCGTCGGCGACGTGGACGTCATGGTCAACGCCGTGCGCAACCTGGGCGGTGACCCCGCCATCGTGAAGACGCTGGCCCGCGCGGCCGACTGCACGAACACGCCCGGCACGATCGAAGTGCTGCAAGCCGGCCCGTCGCTGGCCCACGTCAAGCTGGGTGAAATCAGCGCCGACGCGGGCGATGGCTCGGTGCGCTTTGTCACCACGGCCTGCGCGCTGGCGCGTGCCGGCGAAGTGGACGGCATCGTCACGGCCCCGCTGAACAAGGCCGCCATGCACGCCGCCGGTCACAAGTGGCCCGGTCACACCGAGCTGCTTGCGCACGAGTTCGGCGTCAAGACGTTCTCGCTGGTGTTGTCGGCGGGTGACCTGTACATCTTCCACGCCACCACGCATGTGTCGCTGCGCCAGGCCATCGAAGACCTGACGCCCGCCCGTATGCGTGCCGTGCTGCGTCTGGCCGGTTCGTTTGCCAAGGCGCTGGGCCGGGGCGATCAGCCCGTGGCCGTGTCGGGCTTGAATCCGCATGCCGGTGAAAACGGCATCTTTGGTAGCGAAGACGCCGACATCCTGGCGCCCGCCGTGGCCGAAGCCAACGCCGCCGGCATTCTTGCTGCCGGCCCGATTCCGGCCGACGCCCTGTTCCCGCAAGCCGTGCGCGGCAAATGGCAGTTCGTTGTCGCCTGTTACCACGACCAGGGCCACGCGCCGTTCAAGGCCGTGTATGGCGATGATGGCGTCAACATCACGGTCGGCCTGCCGGTCGTGCGCGTGTCGGTGGACCATGGCACGGCATTCGACATCGCCGGCAAGGGCATCGCCCGCGAAGACAGTCTGATCCTGGCCGCCGAACGCGCCGCGCATCTGGCCCCGGGCTGGACGCATGTATGGGAAACTGCGCGGGCACAAACCGGAGGTTGATTTCCATGGCGCCCGCCACGCACGACGCACTGCCCGCTCTTGATCGCTCTGGCGATATCCCCTTGCACGCCCAGGTGGCGACCCTGCTGCGCGGGATCATCCGCACGAACAAGCTGGCAGCGGGCGCCGTGCTGCCTAGCGAGGCCGCGCTGTGCGAACGGTTTGGCGTGGCGCGCAGCGTGGTGCGCCAGGCCTTGGCGGCGCTGGCCGCCGAAGGCTTGATCCAACGTGAAACCGGCCGGCCCGCCACGGTGGCCGCGCCGCAAGAGCATCGCCGATTGGTGCAGCGGTCTACCGGGCTGTACGAGCAGT
>CAJYKY010000490.1 GCA_913775005.1 uncultured Achromobacter sp. | reverse complement strand
GGCGTTGGATGCCTGACGATTGTAACGCCCGGGGAAACGCCCCGCGTGAAGTAAACTCCGGGAATCCGCAACCTAATGAAATTGGTGCCATGGCGACCAACTACGAATCCGAAATCACCCTTTTCCTGAAAGATTACAAGCAGTCGCACCCTGGCACCGAAGAGCGCCAACGCGAAGGCCGCGCCCGTCTGTGGGACAAACCGCAAGACCAGGAATTGCTGGAAGGTTTCCGCGCCGCCCGCGTGCCGCAAAAACCCTACGTGTATTCGGCAGACTGATCCCGTTGCGGCAGATATGTCCCAACACCCTTCAGTTCCTGGCGAGGCACTGGCCAAGCTAGTGGAACCGCCCGTGGACAGCACGCCCGACACCATCGATAGCGTGGCGTTCGCGCGGCTCTACGGCGAGCCGCTGTTCCAGATGCCGACGGATCTTTACATTCCGCCGGACGCGCTGGAAGTCTTTCTTGAAGCGTTTGAAGGGCCGCTGGATCTGCTGCTGTACCTGATCCGCAAGCAGAACTTCAACGTTCTGGACATCCCGATGGCGGATGTCACGCGGCAATATCTGTCGTATGTGGACCAGATCCGCATCACCAATCTTGAGCTGGCCGCCGAATATCTGCTGATGGCGGCCATGCTGATCGAGATCAAGTCGCGCATGCTGCTGCCGGTCAAAAAGACCGACACCGGCGAAGAACCCGAAGATCCACGCGCTGAACTCGTGCGCCGTCTGCTCGAATACGAGCAGATGAAGCTGGCCGCCCAGAAGCTGGACAAGATGCCGCAGCTGGGCCGCGATTTCGTCAGCAGCCAGGCCGTCGCTGACCTTAGCGTGGAACGCATGCTGCCCGAAGTCAGCGTGGATGATCTGCGCCAGGCCTGGGCCGACATCATGAAGCGCGCCAAGCTGAACCAGCACCATCACATCACGCGCGAGCAGCTGTCGGTGCGCGATCACATGACGCACATCCTGCGCCGCTTGAACGACGTGCGCTTCATGGAATTTGGCGACCTGTTCATGGAGCGCGTGCGTGAAGGCGCGCCGGCGGCGGTGGTCGTCGTGCATTTCATCGCCATGCTGGAGCTGGCCCGTGAATCCTTGCTGGAAATCACGCAGGCCGAACCGTACGCGCCCATCTATGTGCGCCTGGCCTATACCAGCGTGGCGGCGGTCGCAGCCTGATCCTGACCGGGCTGCCCCCAACGTCGGAGAATTCCCTTGAAAGTTGTACATACCATCCAGGAATTGCGCGATCACCTGCGCGGTCAGAATCGCGTGTCGTTCGTGCCCACGATGGGCAACCTGCACGAAGGCCACCTGGCCTTGATGAAGCTGGCGCGCCAGCATGGCGATCCGGTCGTGGCCAGCATCTTCGTGAACCGCCTGCAATTCGGGCCGAACGAAGATTTTGACCAGTACCCGCGCACGCTGGCGGCCGATATCGAAAAGCTGGAGCAGGCGCGCGACGTCTACGTGCTGTTCGCCCCGAACGAGCGCGAGATGTACCCGGAGCCGCAAAACTACCGCGTGCAGCCGCCGGACGATCTGGGCGACATCCTGGAAGGCGAGTTCCGCCCCGGGTTCTTCGCGGGCGTCAGCACGGTGGTGCTGAAGCTGTTCTCTTGTGTGCAGCCGCGCGTGGCCGTCTTCGGCAAGAAGGACTATCAACAACTGATGGTGGTGCGCAATATGTGCCGCCAGTTCCAGTTGCCGGTGGAAGTGCTGGCGCACGAAACGGTGCGCGCCGATGACGGCCTGGCGCTGTCGTCACGCAACCGCTACCTGACGGAAGGCGAGCGCGCCGAAGCGCCAGCGCTGTATGCCGCGTTGCAAAACATCGGCCAGCGACTGACGCAGGGCGAGCGCGATGCCGCAGCGCTGGAACGTGACGCCACCGACCACCTGACCCGCCGTGGCTGGAAGGTGGACTACGTGGCATTGCGCCGTCAACGCGATCTGAAGCGGCCCGAAGCGGCCGACTTGCAGGCGGGCGAACCCGTGGTGGTGTTGGCCGCCGCGAAGCTGGGCGCAACGCGCCTGATCGATAACCTGGAACTCGTCTACACGGTTTGATTTCCGGTTCAGGGCAGGGCACCGCGCCAGGCGCGGCGCCTTGCTACCCTGGCAGATTTGCCAGCTATCGTTCTTGATGGCCCGCGGGCAGACTCTTGTAATCCTACATTGCAAAACGAGTCGCCCATGCAAGTTCCTCGTCCCGATCTTGACGCGGTCTTATCCGCGCTGACCCCACGCGAAAAGCAGATCGTGGGCCTTGTGGCGGCGGGTCGGCCCAACAAGGTCATCGCGATCGACCTGGGCATTTCACTGCGCACCGCAGAAGCCCACCGCGCTCGCATCTTCACCAAGCTTGACGCTCGCAATGCCATGGAACTGGCTTGCCAGCTATGCGCGCATGGGCGCTCGGGGGCGTCGCCCATCTTGAATGAAGCCGCGCGTTATGTGTTGAACGAGCCTTCGGCGTCTTACGGGCCGCCGCAAGGCGTCGTAGCTCCCTTGAATTCCTGCGATTCGCATACCGCTTCAGATACCGCTTCAGATTCCGCTTCGGATTCCGCCGGGCTTTCTGATTTGCCTGATTCGCCTGCCACCTCCGGCCCGTCCTGGCCATACCGCTTTGGGCCTGGCAACCATGGCCGTTGACCGAAGGGCGTACGCCAAAAAACTCGGGCCTGGCGAACGCTTGGTTCGGCAGGCCCGGCGGGCGCGGCGGCTGGCGAACTTTCGCTCAGCACACCGTCTTGCGTATTGTCGCTATTGGCGCAATGCCCTCAAGGGCACTTCAGCTCAGGCGCCTTGGCCAGCTCGTCAATCGGATCCAGGTCCGGCTGGCGGGTCAGGTTGTAGTTCAGGTTCGGGGTCTGGCCTGCCACGGAGCGCACGCGCAGCACGTTATTGGCGGCCACCACGAATTCGGCGCGGGCGTTGCCCTTGCCGTCCATCAAGATGACGCGCGGCGGGCGTTCATCGGTGGCGTCCCAGCAACCTTGTTCCGTAACGGGCGGGCCCTTGTTCGCGTCGTTTTCCAAATACGCCGTACGGCCGCGCCAACGGCCGTTGGGCGCCAAGGTCAGCGTGACGCGCTGCGCCGTGCATTGCATGGCCGGCGAGAAACACGGCAGCGTGCCCATATAGGTTTGCGGCTGCGGC